>JBAZGP010000061.1:0-12724 GCA_041652835.1 Lutibacter sp.
AAATGATGACGAAAGTATTTTCAAAAAAGGAGCTCAGAAAATAATTTACAAAGCAGAACTCATAAGGAACAATACTATTTTGATATTTGTAAAAAAATACGTTACTTTTGATAATTACGTTCTTGATTTTAACCTTAACATGCTCAATATATGAAAATTTGATAAGGTAAATGCAACATGTTTCTAATAACAATAAATTCAGAAAGCAGGTTAAAATTAAAATAAATAAATTATGAATTAAACTATAAAAAGATGAAAAATACTGATTGGTTTGGCCCTATTTTAATTTCCATTGCTGTTGTAATTGCCGGCTATTTTGTGAGCAATACCTATAAAAACGGAAAGGCATTTGAACGCTCTGTTCAGGTAAAAGGACTTTCAGAAAGACAGGTTAATGCAGATTTGGCGGTTTGGCCGATTAGCATTACAGTTGCCTCAAACGATTTAAACGTGTTAAAAACCGACATAGAAAATCAAAATAAAGAGATCAAAAACTTTTTTATAAGCGAAGGATTTACTGAAGAGGAATTGAGCAGCGGTACAACCAACATTAACGATTCCAAAGCTGCTTTATATGGTTCAGAAAACCAAAATAGGGAATTTAGATATATTGCAAATTCTGATTTTACGGTGAGAACTAGCGATATTGCAAAGCTTCGAAAAGCGCTGACAAATTCTTTATCGCTTATTTCAAAAGGTATTTTAATGAGTTCTAAAAACACATGGCAGCCAATTCAGTATAGTTTTTCGGGATTAAATAAACTAAAACCGGCTATGATTGAAGAAGCAACAAAAAATGCCAGGGAGGTTGCCGAAAAATTTGCGCTCGATTCCAATTCCAAAGTCAGTAAAATTAAAAGTGCACAACAAGGACTTTTTTCTATAAATGATTTGGATGAAAATACGGCTCACATTAAAATTGTAAGAGTAGTTTCCACCATTGAATATCAGCTTGAAGATTAAAAATAGATGAAGGAATTTTTTCGGAAATTGATAAAATGGACTTTTAAGGCGGCCATTGCTTTTGTGATACTTTCTGTTTTTTCAGCGATTATTTTTCGCTGGGTTCCAGTTCCGTATACGCCATTAATGTTTATTCGCAATATTGAGCATTGGAGTAGAGGTGAAAAAGCGCCATTTGAGCACGATTGGGTTTCTATGGATAAAATTTCCCCAAATTTAGGTAAAGCGGTTATTGTTAGCGAAGATCAAAAGTTTTTTGAACATTTTGGTTTTGATGTGGAAGCTATAGAGAAAGCCTTTGAAAAAAATAAAAATAGAAAACGGATTAAAGGCGGAAGTACCATTACGCAGCAAACTGCCAAAAATGTGTTTCTTTGGCCACAACGAAGCTATGTAAGAAAAGGTTTTGAGGTTTATTTTACTTTTTTAATTGAAGTTTTTTGGAGTAAAAAACGTATTTTGGAAGTGTATTTAAATAGTATTGAAATGGGCAATGGTGTTTATGGTGCAGAAGCCGCAGCACAACATTGGTTCAGAAAACCGGCAGCAAAGCTTAGCGCTTATGAAGCAGCTTCCATTGCAGCAATTTTACCAAATCCCAGAAGATATAAAGCAGTGAATTCCTCAGGTTATATTGAAAGAAAGAAAAACTGGATTTTAAGACAAATGAATTATTACGGTCCGTTAACGTTTGATTAATCAATTGAATGTTTAATGGGTATAGTATTCAAAAGGCATAAAAAAAGCTCACCATTTGGCAAGCTTTCTTCGTTTTTAATCAGTAGTTATAATTATTTATTTTTAGCATATAATTTTGAAACATAATCCCAGTTAATCACATTGAAAAAATGCTCAACATAATCTGGTCTTCTGTTTTGGTAATGCAAATAATAGGCATGTTCCCAAACATCCAATCCTAAAATAGGAAAACCACCGCAACCAGTGTTCGGCATTAAGGTGTTGTCTTGATTTGCAGTAGAGCAAACTTCTACTTTTCCGCCTTTATGAACACATAACCATGCCCATCCAGATCCAAAACGAGTGGCCGCTGCTTTAGAAAAAGTATCTTTAAAAGTTTCAAAAGATCCAAAAGCGGCATCAATGGCGGCAGCCAACTCACCTGTTGGTTTTCCGCCTCCGTTTGGAGACATTACATTCCAAAAAAGAGTATGATTGTAAAAACCGCCACCGTTATTTCTAACTGCGGAATTGTTCATATCCAAACCAGCAAAAATAGCTTCAATAGATTTTCCTTCTAAGGCTGTTCCTGCAATGGCATTGTTTAAATTATTGGTGTAACCTGCATGGTGTTTTCCATGGTGAATTTCCATGGTTCTTGCATCAATATGTGGTTCTAGGGCGTCAAAGGCATACGGTAATTTCGGTAATTCAAAAGCCATAATCATGTGTTTTAGTTAAACTTAAATATACTCAAAGGTAACAAACCAATTTTACTTTAAAGAACGTTTAAAATCGAATGAATTTATAGTTGTATTATAAAATTTTATGATTTGACAGTTTGAAAGTTGAAAAGTTAAAATGTATCAGGTATCAAGTATCAGAAAACGAAAACATTGGACAAGAAGCCAATCAGTAATAAACCGAAATACTCAATACTAACTTCTCAATACTCAATACTTACTTAATATTTCCCGTCTTTAGGATATTTTGCCATAAATTCTTCAGCTTTTTCAACCATTTTTATGCTTCCGCAGAAAAACGGAACGCGTTGGTGCAATTCTGTTGGTTTAATGTCTAAAATTCTCCTATAGCCATCACTTGCTTTTCCATTGGCCTGCTCGGCAAGGAAAGCCATAGGATTGCATTCATACAATAAGCGTAATTTTCCTTTTGGTCCTATTGAGCTGGTTGGGTAAATATAAATTCCACCTTTAATCATATTTCTGTGAAAGTCGGAAACCAATGAGCCAATATAGCGAGAGGTATAAGGTCGGTTTTCTTTTTCTTCCTGGCAATATTTTAAATAATCTTTTACGCCTTGTGGAAAATGCACATAATTTCCTTCATTGATGGAATAAATTTTTCCCACATCGGGAAATCTCATATTTGGATGCGACAAATAAAATGAACCAATGGCCGGATTTAAGGTAAAACCGTTAACGCCATGCCCCGAGGTGTAAACCAACATGGTTGAGGTTCCATAAACCACGTAACCAGCGGCAACTTGCTGATTTCCTCGTTGTAGAAAATCTATTTTTTCAACTGGAGTGCCAATTGGCGTAACGCGACGGTAAATGGAAAAAATAGTTCCCACCGAAACATTTACATCAATATTGGAAGACCCATCCAGCGGATCCATCAACACAATATATTTATTTTCATTGGTGCCGTGTTTTCCTTTTACAGTTACAAAATCATCTTCTTCTTCACTTGCAATTCCACAAACAATTTCTCGGTTGATAAGGGTTTGCATAAATACTTCATTGGCAAATACATCTAACTTTTGTTGGTCTTCACCTTGAATATTCATATCGCCGGCATCGCCTAAAATATCGACCAATCCAGCTTTATTTACTTTATAATTAACCACTTTTGCGGCCAATCGAATAGAACTTAACAAGCGTGTAAATTCTCCTGTAGTTGATTTGTAATATTTCTGATTTTCAATAATAAACTCTCCTAAGGTAAGATTGTTTTTTTTCATTGGCGTAAGAAGTTGTTTGTTTGTACAAATATCGAGAAAATTATTTTTAAAAAGAACTTTGTTTTGAGATAGTTTGAATAAAGATTTTTTACTTTAGCCAACATTAATTTAAAATAAAAATTAAAAATGAATTTTAGCATAAGGAAAGGTGAAAAAGCTGATATGCCATTGGTATTAAACTTGATAAAAGAGTTGGCCCATTTTGAAAAACAAGACAATGCCGTTGAGATTTCTGTATCCGATTTGGAAAAAGATGGTTTTGGCAATTTGCCCTTGTTTAAGACTTTTGTTGCTGAACTTGATCATGAAATTGTAGGAATGGCACTGTTTTATCCAAGATATTCAACATGGAAAGGACCAACCATTCATTTGGAAGATTTAATTGTTAAAGAAAGTAAAAGAGGACTCAATATTGGGAGCGCTTTATATAAAAAAGTAATAGAATACGGCAGTGAAATTGGTGTAAAACGCATAGAATGAGTGGTATTGGACGGGAATACACCGGCTATTGAATTTTATAAAAAAACCGGAGCAAATATTATGGATGGTTGGCTTACAGTTCAAATGAAGGAACAGTCCATAAAAGATTATTTGGAAAATTTATAATTCATGAAAATTTATAAGTTCGGAGGTGCTTCAGTAAAAGATGCTGAAAGTATAAAAAATGTGGTTAATGTTTTAAGGAATGAAGGTTTTAAAGATACGCTTATTGTAATTTCTGCAATGGGGAAAATGACCAATGCTTTTGAAAAAGTTATAAATTCCTATTACCAAAAAACAACCGATTTACAGCAAAATATTGACTTTGTAAAGGATTACCATTCAACTATTATAAACGCATTGTTTTTTAATAAAACACATCTTGTTTTTTCTGAAGTTGAGATGTTATTTGAATCCCTAAATAAATTTTTAGCCACCAACAAATCAACAGATTATAATTTTATTTACGATCAAATTGTTGGGGTTGGAGAATTGGTTTCTACCAAAATTGTAAGTGCTTATTTGAATGAAATTGGCATTGTGAACCAATGGATTGATGTGCGAAACTACATAAAAACCGATTTTAGTTATAGAGACGCTCATGTAAATTGGGAAGTTACATCCAAAAATATTGAAAAGTTAAAATCGAAAAAATTATACATTACACAAGGGTTTTTAGGGGAAGATGTACAAGGAAATACCACAACCTTGGGTCGTGAAGGCTCAGATTATTCTGCGGCTATTTTTGCTTATTGTTTAAATGCCAAAAGTTTAACCATTTGGAAAGATGTTGATGGTGTGCTAAATGCCGATCCGCGTTATTTTGAAAATGCACAATTGCTGCATCAAATTTCGTACAGTGAAGCCATTGAAATGTCGTTTTATGGTGCATCGGTAATTCATCCAAAAACCTTAAAACCACTTGAAAATAAAGACATTCCATTATACGTTCGCTCCTTTTATAACTTAGATTTGAAAGGCACAACGGTAGGGAAAGGGCATGATTTAATTCCTGAAGTGCCTTGTTTTATTTTGAAAGAGAACCAAATTTTAGTGTCAATTTCAGCCTTAGATTTTTCTTTTATGGTGGAATATAACTTAAGTGACATCTTCAAAATTTTACATGACAATAAGCTAAAAGTGAACTTAATTCAAAATTCTGCCATCAGCTTTTCTGTGTGTATTGAAGATAAATTCAATAATTTTGAATCATTTTTAGCAGAGTTAAAATCGAAATACAAGGTAACTTCAATTAAAAATGTTTCGTTATTCACCATAAGACACGCCACCGACAATGCAATTGATGAAATTGTACAAAAAGGAGAAGTGCTTTTAAAACAAGCCACAAAGGGTATTGTTCAGGTTGTTATGAAATGAAACAAATAGTTATTGGCAAGTTCATATCATTGGTAACCGACAATATAAGTTATTTGATAAAAAAAATGCGTATTTTTGTGCTTCCCTAAAAGACATCTGAATGAGTTTAGTAACCGCTAAAGAAGTTGCAAAAGTAATAAACCTTGATAAATATGGATTTATAGGCACCTTTTTTGGCTGGTCATTAATGAAAATTCTTCGGATTTCCTCCCTTAACAAAATTTATAATAGACACAAGCACTTAAGAGATTTGGAATTTTTTACAGCGCTTCTTGACGACTTGGAAATTAAGTTTGAAATTCCTGAAGAAGATTTAAAACGAATTCCTAAAACCGGCGCATTTATTACCGTTTCCAATCATCCGCTGGGAGGAATAGACGGTATTTTATTGCTAAAAATGTTGATTGAAAAGCGCCCTGATTATAAAATTATTGCAAATTTTTTACTACAGCGAATTGAGCCTTTGAAGCCTTTTATTATGCCTGTAAATCCTTTTGAAGACCAAAAAAATATAAAATCGAGTATCACAGGTTTAAAAAACGCCTTGTCACATATTAAAGAAGGAAATGCCCTTGGGGTTTTTCCGGCTGGAGAAGTTTCAACTTATAAAGACGGAAGATTAATTGTTGATAGACCTTGGGAAGAAAGTGCCATAAAATTGATTCAAAAGGCTGAAGTACCCGTTATTCCTATTTATTTTCATGCCAAAAACAGTAGGTTATTTTATTTGTTGTCCACATTGAATTCTAAGTTACGTACCGCCAAATTACCTTCTGAAGTGTTGTCACAAAAAGGTCGCGTAATTAAAGTCAGAATTGGAAACCCGATATCGATGAAAGACTTGAAGGAATATTCCGACAGTCAGGATTTTTGCGATTTTATTCGTAAAAAAACATATATGTTGGCAAGACCTTTTGAGAAAGAACAATTGAAATTAAAAGCACCTTCTTTAAAAAAGCCAAAATCTCCAAAGAAAATTGTGAGTCAAAAAAATATTGACGTAATGATCTTGGAAGTTGAAGCATTAAGAAATAGCGATGGACGTTTGCTTAAAAGTAGAAATTATGAAGTGTTTTTTGCCTTGAGTAAACAAATTCCAAATATCACTTTTGAAATTGGGCGTTTGCGGGAAATTACTTTTAGGGAAGTTGGTGAAGGCACTAATAATTCTTTGGATTTAGATGCTTTTGATGGCTATTACCACCATTTATTTTTATGGGACTGTGAAACTAACCAAGTGGCAGGAGCTTATCGAATGGGATTGGGAAAAAATATTTATAAAAAGTATGGCATAGAAGGTTTTTACGTGCATACCTTATTCAAATTTGAGCCTGAATTGTATTCTATGATGGAGAATTCCATTGAAATGGGTCGTGCTTTTGTGATAAAAGAGTACCAACAAAAACCAATACCTTTGTTTTTGCTTTGGAAAGGAATTGTTCATATTACCTTAAGATACCCAGAATATAAATATTTAATCGGTGGCGTAAGCATTAGCAATAGGTTTTCGAATTTCTCAAAATCGTTAATGATTGAGTTTATGAAATCTCATTATTACGACCCTTACATTGCACAATATATTCATCCTAAAAAAGAATATAAAGTTAAATTAAAAGATGCCGATAAAGATTTTGTTTTTGATGCTACACAAGCCGATATGAATAAATTTGACAAGCTAATTGATGAAATTGAGCCTGGTTCTTTACGTATCCCGGTTCTAATCAAAAAATATGTGAAGCAAAATGCAAGATTGATTGCCTTTAATGTAGATCCGAAATTTAACAATGCCATTGACGGTTTAATGTACATTAGGATAGCAGATATCCCAGAGAGCACAGTAAAACCCGTTATGGAAGAACTTCAGGCAGAACTGGAAAAAAGCCTTGAAATTGAAAATTAAGAAAAGAAGACTACTTTAAATTTAAATTTCCTGTAATTTTTTTAAATTCACTTTTAGCTTTTACTGTTCCTTTTGAAAAATAATGCATCAACTTTATCAACAATGGTTTGCGCCAGTTTAATTTTAGATTCAAAAGTCCAACCAGCAATGTGAGGCGAAAGCAGCACATTTTCTGCATGAATTAAATAGTTGAAAGCTTCTGGAAAAGAATCATTTTCAAATAAATTTTCGAAAGATAATTTTTCATATTCCAACACATCTAAACAAGCACCCAATATTTTTTTATCGATAAGCGCTTCAACCAAATCATCGGTAACTACGGCAGAACCTCGCGCGGTATTTATCAAGTAAAAAGGCTTTCTAAATGCGTAGATAAATAATGAATTTACCATTTGGTGAGACAATTTGTTAAAGGGCGTATGCAAGCTTAAAACATCGGTTTTTACCTGTAATTCTTCTAAAGTCACTTGTTTGCAATTTTCATCGCCAACACCTTCTTTTATGTCGTAACAAATCACTTCAACTTCAAAACCTCTCAGTTTTTTCGCAAATGCCTTTCCCATATTTCCGTAGCCGATAATGCCTACTGTTTTCCCTTCCAGTTCTATTCCTCTATTGGATTCGCGCAGCCATTTACCCTGCCTGATTTCGAGATCGGCTTTTTTTAGGTTGTTGAATAAAGCCAAAATCATTCCCAAGGCATGTTCTCCAACGGCGTTTTTATTGCCTTCGGGAGCGGAAATTAAATGAATTCCCAATTTTTCGGCATAGTCAACATCAATACTTTCCAATCCGGCTCCAACGCGGGCAATAAATTTTAAGTTTGCCGCTTTATCTAAGAAATGTTGATCGATATTAAATCTACTTCTGATAACAACACCTTCATAATTGCTTATTTTCTCTTCAATTTGTTGTTTGGTTGAAGTGTAATCTTCCTCACAAACACAGCCTAATTTTTCTAAACCTTCTTGAAGTATGGGATGATTGCTGTCTATAAGAAGTACTTTCATTTTTGGTATATTGCGTTGTTGGTATTTTTGATTGCCATATTTTGTTAAAAAGTTAAAAGTTAAAAGTTTGAAAGTTGCTTATTTCCATTAACTTTTTGTCTCTATTTCCTTTTCTTTAATCTGCTAATTTGCTCATTAACTTATTGATTGTTGGTATTTTAGAAAAGCATAATTCTTGAATTATCAATTCCCCCTTTGGGGGTAGAGGGCTTAATATTGTTCCTCATCATTAGGGAAATCTCCACTTTTCACATCGGCTATATAGTTTTCAAAAGCTTGGGTCATTTCGGTATATAAATCAAGGTAACGACGTAAAAATCGAGGATGAAATTCGTGGGTCATTCCTATCATATCATGCGTAACAAGCACTTGTCCGTCCACACCATTCCCAGCGCCGATTCCAATAACAGGAATAGAAAGGCTTTCAGCAATTTCCTGCGCGAGTTTTGCGGGAACTTTTTCCAAAACCAAGGCAAAACAGCCCAATTTTTCAAGCAATAAAGCATCTTCTTTCAATTTTTCGGCTTCTTCTTCTTCTTTCGCCCTAACAGTGTAAGTGCCAAATTTATAAATAGATTGTGGTGTTAATCCTAAATGTCCCATTACAGGAATTCCGGCGGTTAAAATTCTGGTTATAGATTCACTGATTTCACTTCCTCCTTCTAATTTTACAGCGTGTCCACCCGATTCTTTCATAATTCGAATGGAGGAATCTAAAGCGTTTCTAGAATTTCCTTGATAGCTTCCAAAAGGCAAATCCACCACTATCAAACTTCGCTCAATTGCCCTAACCACAGAACTTGCATGGTAAATCATTTGATCTAACGTAATAGGCAATGTAGTTTCATGGCCAGCCATCACATTAGAAGCAGAATCACCCACTAAAATAATATCAATTCCAGCGCGGTCAATAATTTTAGCCATGGTATAATCATAGGCAGTAAGCATGGCAATTTTTTCACCATTTTTTTTCATTTCCACCACACTTTTTGTGGTGATTCTTTTGTAGTCTTTTTTTGCTGCGGACATTTTTTTAATATTTTAATCTTATATAGGTAAAAGTAATAAAAAAACTGAAGTGTTTAGAAATATGTACCCTTTTACGCATATTATTGCTTAAAATAATCATTTAAAATACCAGTTTCATGCTTCACAATAATGAAATTCAAAATAATAATTTGAAAGTTATTAATTTAGGATTATATTTACGTAAAATAATATTGGTTTGGAGAAATCAGAAAAAGATTCAAAAGAGTATATACAAGAATTAGAAGAGAAAATTGTTGACCTTAGCCTTAAGTTGAAAGGTAAAACCAATGAAATTAAAGTTGCAGAAGAAGTCACCACTAAAATTCTTGGCAAACTAATTCATAATTTAAGAAATCCGGTGGGTGTAGTATTTTCATTTTCAGAAATGATGTTGGAAGATATTGAAGAATATTCAACCGAAAAATTGGAAAAACATTTACAAATTATAAAAAATTCCGCAATATTTTCATTGGCGCTTCTTGAAACTATTTCAAAATATTCAAGGCTGCAAGCATCAAATTTTATGCTTATAAGCCAACGCATTAACTATGTTGAATTATTATCTGGCATTTTAAATGAATTTAAGGTACCAGCTTTTGAAAAAAATATTGATTTAGTTGTGAAATTTCCTACAGATGAACTTTTTTTATCGCTTGATACGGTTGAAATTACAGAAGCAATACGCAATATTTTAAATAATGCGTTGCGATATTCAAATGAAAATACAACCATTATCGTTACCGTTACAGAACATAAAAACACTGTGGAAACAGAAATTACGGACCAAGGAATTGGAATCTCTGAAACCGATTTGCCAAATGTTTTTGAACCGTTTTTTGTAGTGAACACCTATGCTTCCGACAAACAAAAATGTATTGGTCTGGGATTGCCTACCGCAAAAAAAATTATAGAACACCATAAAGGAAAAATTTCTGTAAGTAGCACCTTAGAAAAAGGTTCCAGTTTTAGAATTAGTTTCCCAAAAAGTTAGATTTAAATTTAAGAGCAAGATAAGTACCTAAAATTTAAATTGTTGGAATAAAATTGAATATTAAAAATAATTTGTACTTTACGCCGCTAAACCCCGTATAGTAGAGAAATGAAACCTATAGAACCCAATAAGTCTATGAATAAAGATGTTTCCAAAGGAGACCCAAAACTTATGGCTTCAGAAGAAGAATCTACGTTAAATGATGACACATATCTTACATTTTTTGAGCAAGCGCCCATAGCCCTTTGGGTTGAGGATTTTTCAAAACCCAGACTTTACCTTGAAAAATTAGCTAAAGAAAATAATACTGACATAAAATCAGTTATTTCCGAAAACCCAAAATACATTAAAAAATTAATTGAGCTCATTGAGATAAAAGATATTAATAATGCCGCTTTAGAATTATATAATGCCAGTTCCAAGCAAGAATTATTACAGAACTTGAAGTTTGTTTTTCCAAAAAAGGCTTATAAGGGTTTCTCAAAATTAGTTATTGCAATTTTATTAGGAGAAACTGCAACCGAAATTGAAAGTATCAATAAAACATTGCAAGGAGAAGAATTTAGTGTTTTAGCGAAATATAAAGTGAGTGCAGGGAGTGAAAAAACGCTTAAAAACGTAATTGTTTCCATTGAAAATATTACAAATAGCCTAAAAGCAAGAAAAGAGCTCATAGAAAGTGAATTCCGATACAAAGAAGCGCAGTCAATAGCCAAAATAGGAAGTTGGTTTTATAATTTTGAAACCGACGAATCCCACTGGTCCGATGAAGTATATAAAACATTTGGCTTGGTTGTCGGAAAAGACTTTTTGAATTTTGAACGTTTTATTTCTTTTGTTCATGTGGATGACAGAGAATTGGCAAAAGGCTTTTCAATAGCTTCATTTTTAAAAAATCCAATTCAAAATTTACAATACAGAATTATTACAGCGCAAGGAGAATTAAAATATATTTCTGAAATAAGAAGAGTTGTTATTGAAAACAAGCGAATTATTAAATTTATTGGCATTGGGCAAGATATTACAGAAAGGGTGCTTGCCGAACATAAACTTAATGAAACTAAAAACTTACTTTCCAATACGCTTTCAAGCATAAAAGACGGATTGGTAATGTTGGACCGTGATTCAAATTACACCTTTGTAAATGAAAAAGCAGCTGAATTATTGGGTAAAAATGCCCAACAACTTATTGGGAAAAATATTTGGGCCGAATTTCTGGGAAAACCTGGCGATTCATTTTACGACAATTATCAAAAAGCAGTAAAAACTGGAAAACCAAGAAGCTTTGAAAATTATTTTGAACCATGGAATAAATGGTTTGAAAACCGAATAATTCCTTCACAAGAAGGAGTACTCTTGTTTTTTCATGAAATTACCGATAAAAAAACAACTGAAAATAAAATAAAAGCAGCTTATAACATTATCAATAAAAGCTCTTCTGTTGCAATTTTATCTGAAAATAAATGGGATTTTCCAATAGTGTTTGCTTCTGAGAATACAACCAATTTATTTGGGTACACTCACACTGAACTTTTATCAGGTAACATAAAATTGTACCAATTGGTTTTTCGGGACGATATGGCATGGGTAAGTGAAGCAGTCATAAAATTTTTAAAAGCAGAAAAATCAAACGAATTAAAACTTCCGCCCTTTCGAATTTTTACCAAAAATAAGGAGATAAAATGGATTCGTGCCAATATAGATGCTGTTAGAAACAGTGCCGATGAGATAACCCATATTCAGGGAATTTCAGTAGACATTACGGAACAAAAAAAAGCGGAAGATTTGTTTTTTGAAAGCAGCCAACGCTTAAAAGATCAGTTTAATAACACGCCGTTGGCATCCATAATTTGGGATTTAGATTTCAAGGTGCTTGAATGGAATAATTCAGCCGAAAGAATATTTGGCTACACTGCGGAAGAAGCAAAAGTAAATAACATCAAGGATTTACTGACGCCTCCCCATTTAACTGCTGAATTGGATAAAGTTAGGTCGGATGCGATAGCTGGAAAAAGTGGGCATAAAAGCACAAACCAAAACATGACCAAAAGCGGTAAAATAATAACTTGCGATTGGTACAATGTTCCCTTAAAAGATGCTTCTGGCAATATTATTGGTTTAGCCTCACTGGCCGATGATATTACTGAAAGAATTATCGCTAAAAAATTATTGGAAAAATCGGAGGAAAAATACAGGTCTCTTTTTGAGAAATCTTTTGATGCAGTCTTTATTTTAAAAGATGGCTTTATTGAGGATTGTAATGAAGCTGCCATAAAAATGTTTGGATATAAAGACAAACAATCAATTCT
>JBAZGP010000062.1:0-12651 GCA_041652835.1 Lutibacter sp.
GTAAAATCGGCAGTAATGACTTCATCCCCAGGATTTAAGCCCAATCCCATCATCGCTATTTGAAGCGCATCGGTACCGTTGGCACAGGGAATGACATGTTTTACGTCCAAGTAATTTTCCAGTTCTTTTTGAAATGAATGTACTTCCGGACCGTTGATAAACGCTGCGGATTTTAAAACTTCCGCTATTTTTGAGTCGACTGAACTTTGAATTTTTGAATATTGACCTATGAGGTCAACCATTTGAATTTTTTTCATGGGTAGAAATTATAGTTTTCTAAGGCGCAAAAATACAATAAAAGGCGCTGCAATACAATCTTAACAAAGAATAACTTAGGTGCTTATTCAAATAAATCTGAAGACAAATAACGGTCGCCACGGTCGCAAATAATAGCCACAATAACACCGGTTTTAAGAGTTTCGGCTAATTTTAGAGCTGCTGTTACAGTGCCTCCGCTACTCATTCCTGCAAACACACCTTCTTCTTTGGCAAGTCTTTTGGTCATGATTCGCGCTTCACTTTCACTTATTTCAATAACCTGATCCACTTTTTTGGCATCAAATATCTTCGGAAGAAATGCAGGAGACCATTTTCTGATGCCCGGAATTTTTGAATTGTCATCGGGTTGTGCACCAATAATTTGGATGGCTGGATTTTTTTCTTTTAAAAAGGTGGAAGTTCCTATGATGGTTCCCGTTGTTCCCATTGCTGAAACAAAATGGGTGATTTCCCCTTGGGTATCGCGCCAAATTTCGGGTCCGGTAGTTTTATAATGCGCTTTCCAATTGTCGGGATTGGCAAATTGATCTAACATATAATAGCCTTTTTCCGCAACTTGTTTTTCGGCATAAGTTCTTGATCCTTCAATACCTTCGGAAGCAGGTGTTAAAGTTACTTTTGCACCGTAAGCTTCCATGGTTTGCACGCGTTCTTTTGTCGAATTTTCAGGCATTACCAATTCAATATTCAGCCCAAATAGCTGAGCAATCATGGCTAAGGCAATTCCGGTATTTCCGCTGGTGGCTTCAATTAAATAATCGCCTTTTTTAATATCTTTTCGCTCAAAAGCCGATTGAATCATGTTAAACGCAGGTCGGTCTTTTAAGCTTCCTCCCGGATTGTTTCCTTCGAGCTTAAGATACAAAGAAACACCTTGTTTAGTCAAGATATTATTTGCTTTTATGAGTGGTGTATTTCCTATAAAATCTAACAGATTATAATTTTTCATGATATTCTTTTTGGTTTTAGTTTCGTTTCGTTAGTGTCGTATACAATAGAATTTTTAGGTACGGATTGCGTAATCCAAACGTTACCGCCAATGGTACAATTTTCGCCGATAATGGTGTTGCCTCCCAAAATGGTGGCATTGGCGTAAATGGTTACATTATTTTCAACCGTTGGATGGCGTTTTGTGTTTTTCATATTTTTATTGACCTGCAAAGCACCTAAAGTAACTCCCTGATAAATTTTTACATGGTTTTTGATGATGCTGGTTTCTCCAATTACAATCCCCGTGGCGTGGTCAATAAAAAAGTTTTTGCCAATGGTTGCGCCGGGATGGATGTCGGTTCCTGTTTTGCTATGGGCATATTCACTCATCAACCTTGGTATTAAAGGTGTTTTTAATAAAAAAAGCTCATGGCTTAACCTGTAAATAGCAATGGCATAAAACCCTGGATATGCCAAATAAATTTCTTCAATGGAATTTGCAGCCGGATCATTGTTAAATAGTTCCTGCGCATCTAAATTTAAATTTTTTAAAATGGTTGGCAACTGAGGCATGAAAATGTCCCAAATTTTTTCACAAGAGCCGTCCTCAATTAAACAGGCCAATCGATATATTTCTTTAAAATTGATTTTTAGTTGTTCAATGTTTTTTAAAACACAGGCTTCTGCATCAAACAAAGTATAAAAAAGATCGTCAGTAAATTTTTCAGTTTTCAGTTTTAGGCTGAAATTTAAATGAGGCCTATTTTTGTTTGAGTTAATTTGATGAATAATTTCTTCTGTTGTCATAGGTTGATTTGACGGGTTGTTTTAAAAATAATTATCAATTTTTTGTCTACGGTCTCGGACAGGTCACGACCTGTCACTACATTAAATTTTACACTTGCATATTTTAATCCACCTTTCAACAATAAACCTGAAACTTTCTCCTTTGTACTTTTCCCTTTTTAATTCCCCCTTTGGGGGTTAGGGGGACTTATATAATGGTTGATTGCCCCAAATCTATATTGTGTTTGTTGTAAAACGTATTTTCATCATCTAAAATAAAATCGCTTATAAAATTGCCGACACTGGTGGTTGAAAAATGGTTTATTGAATTTAAATCGGGTGTTGAAATGTTTAATTCAATCGATTTTTCAACGGCAACCCTAATATTTTCTGCTTCATCATACAATTTAAAATGATCCATTAACATAGCTGCGGCTAAAATGGCAGCCAACGGATTGGCGATGTTTTTCCCTTTTTTTTGCGGATAATATCCGTGAACAGGATCAAACAAGGCGTGGTGTTCTCCAACAGATGCGGAAGCCAACAAACCAACCGAACCGGAAATTACGCTAGCTTCATCAGTTAAAATATCACCAAACATATTTTCCGTTAAAATAATATCGAATTGTCTTGGGTTTAAAATAAGCTGTGTTGCGGCATGGTCAACAAATAAAAATTCCACTTTAACATCAGGGTAAATTTTTGAAATTTCCAGCACTCTTTTCCGCCAAAGACGTGAGGTTTCCAACACATTGGCTTTATCAACCAATGTCAATTTCTTTCTTCTGATTTGCGCTGCTTTAAAGGCCAAATGGGCAATTCTGTCAATTTCTTCGGAAGTATAGGTACAATTGTCAGAAGCGGTATTTCCGTCTTCACTTAATTTTTTCTCCCCATAATAAATACCGGAAGTGAGTTCGCGATAAATAATAAAATCGGCTCCCAATATCACTTCTTTTTTTAAATTTGATCTGTGAATTAAGGAATTATAGGTGATTAAAGGATGAATATTGGCAAATAACCCCAAACTTTTTCGAAGTTTAATTAATCCCTGTTCCGGACGAATTTTTGCCTCTGAATTGCCATCGTATTTTGGATCACCAACTGTTCCAAATAAAATGGCGTCAGAATTTACGCAAATTTTTAGGGTTTCCTCAGGTAACGGATTTCCTGTTTCCTCAATGGCTTTGGCGCCAACAATTGCTTTTTCAAAATTAAAAGTATGTTTGTACTTTTCAGCAATTGCATTCAAAACTTTTAAGGCTTGCTGGGTGACTTCAGGTCCAATTCCATCACCTGCAAGCACGGCTATTTTTAATTTCATGAGTTGTTTACTATTTTTTTTAGGGTCATTGCGTTGGTACTTTCCATGCTTGACGAAATTCCCGTTAAAATAATAATTATTTTGTTATGGGCAATTGTTGTTCCTGTTTTTTTTGCTTAAAAGTTAAATTGCGATACTTGATTTATAAATGCGGTTCAATTCCATCAAATTATGAATATCGTTATCATTTACTTCTTTGTGATGATCTGCAAACTGAAGGAATTGCGGATAAATATCGTCCAATTCAACTTTTGTAAGGTCGTAGCCTACATTTTTGGAGCGGAAAGCCAATGCGGCTCTTCCGCTTCTAGCGGTTAAAATGATGGAAGATTCGGTAACGCCAACATCAGCGGGATTTATAATTTCGTAGGTTTCCCTATTTTTAATTACGCCATCCTGATGAATTCCTGAGCTATGTGCAAAGGCGTTTTCACCAATAATGGCCTTGTTTGGCTGAACCATCATTCCCATACTTTGCTGAACCATTTGGCTGGTTTCATACAATAATTTTGTATTGACATTGGTGTCTAAATTTAAGTACGGATGCTGTTTTAAAATCATGACGACTTCTTCCAAAGCAGTATTTCCTGCACGTTCTCCAATGCCGTTAATGGTACATTCAATTTGACGCGCGCCATTTTGTATGCCCGCAATAGCGTTGGCTGTGGCCAAGCCCAAATCGTTATGGCAATGGCAGGAAAGGGTTACCTTTTCAATTCCTTTTACGTTTTCTTTAAGGTATTTGATTTTAGCACCGTATTCATCTGGCAAACAATATCCTGTAGTATCTGGAATATTTAAAACCGTAGCTCCGGCTTTAATGACTTGTTCGCAAATCTTGGCTAAAAATTCATTGTTAGTTCTTCCCGCATCTTCAGCATAAAATTCAACATCTTTAACAAATTTTTTGGCATAAGCCACCGCTTGAATTGCACGCTCAATGATTTTATCGGGTGTTGAATTAAATTTATAAATAATATGGGAATCGGAAGTTCCTATACCGGTATGAATTCTTGGTCGTTTTGCATATTTCAGGGATGCGGCGGCAATTTCAATATCTTTTTGGTTTGCACGGGAAAGTGCGCAAACAGTTGCATTTTTAATTATTTTTGAAATTTCCAAGACCGAATTATAATCGCCCGGACTGGAAACCGGGAATCCGGCTTCAATCACATCAACGCCTAAAATATCAAGTTGGTTGGCAATTACTAATTTTTGTTCAGTATTTAACTTACAGCCAGGCACTTGCTCCCCATCTCTTAAGGTTGTGTCAAAGATTTGGACGTTGTTTATACTCATTTTTAATTTTTTTTATCACATTATGATTGTCAAAAATAGGGGTATGGATTTTTTATATACTTTTGTAATTGGGTTGGTTTACTATATTCAAACCCTAAATGGAATATATAAAATACTGTTATTCAGTATTATAAAAATAATTCAGTTACAATGGCTATTGAGCAAAAAGATGCACTTTTTATGTTGGTGAAGTCTCTTTCTAAATCAGAAAAGCGGCAATTTAAGCTGTATGCAGGACGATTGGGTGGAAATGCGGAGGCTAATTTTATGGCTTTATTTAATTTATTGGATAAAGTCGAGGAGTTTGATGATGAATTGATTTTAAGCAAAACAAACATCAAAAAGCAACAAATATCAAATACAAAAGCGCATTTGTACAAACAAATTTTGGTGAGTTTACGCTTTAATCCTATTCATCAAAATGTGAGGGCACATATTAGGGAACAATTTGATTTTGCCGCAATTTTATACAATAAAGGGCTGTACAAACAGAGTTTAAAAATTTTGGATAAAGCAAAAGAACTTTCACTGAACAATGGGGAAAATAATTTGGCTTATGAAATTGTGGAGTTTGAAAAAGTGATTGAATCACAATATATTACTCGAAGTATGAGTAATAGGGCAGATGAACTTGCCATTCAAGCAAAAGAATTGAGTTTAAAAAATGTACATATTAGCAAATTATCAAACCTTTCGCTTCAATTGTATAGCTTATTTTTGAAAGAAGGCTATGTAAAAGACGATAAGGGATTAAAAAGAGTGACCGCTTATTTTGAAAAGAAGTTACCGAAATATAAATTTTCTGAATTGGGTTTCCGAGAAAAATTATTTTTATACCAAGCCTATTTATGGCATAGCTTTATTTTGCAGGATTTTGTGCTGAGTTATAGATATTCCCAAAAATGGGTCGATTTGTTTGATGAAAATCCGGAAATGAAAATCCAGAATCCGGTATTTTATTTAAAAGGCGCCAATTATTTATTGGAATCACTCTATTTAATTAAACATAAAACAAAATATAACAGCGTACTTAATCATTTAACATCCGAAATTAAAAATGAAAAGATTACGCTTAATGAAAATACCAAAACATTGGCGTTTTTATACTTCAACCAAAATAAATTGAATTATTATTTTTTAGAAGGGAAATTTAATGAAGGTTTAGGTTTTGTAGCCAATTTATTGAAAGAAATCCCTCAATATGAAAACAATATTGATGCGCACCATATCATGGTTTTTTATTACAAAATTGCCTGTATGTATTTTGGCGCAGGCAAAAATGAGGAATGTATATTTTACCTTGAAAAAATTATTGACAACAAAGATTTAAAAATGCGTGAAGACTTGTTGTGCTTTACCCGCGTTTTAAATTTGGTTGCCCATTATGATGCCGGTTTGGATGATAATATTGATAAATTGATAGTTTCAACCTATCAGTTTTTGATAAAAATGAACGATTTGCATCAGGTGCAGCGCAAAATGATTGAATTCTTAAAAAACCTAAAAAATATTTATCCGCAGGAACTTCATAAAGCATTTGTTAATTTGCACGAGGAATTGCTTAAATATGAAAATCATCCTTATGAAAAAAGAGCATTTTTATATTTGGATATTTTATCGTGGCTGGAAAGTAAAATTAAGTATGTTTCCGTTGAAGAAATTATTAAGCAAAAAGCAAAAAAGTTAATAAAATAAATAAAGTGAATAAAACTTTTTTTATAAAATAATATTTTATATTCTTGTACCAACAGATGAAAAAATTTAATATCAATATCATTTCTATAATTATTCTTGTGATTCTTTCACGAGCGACTTAGGAATGCAATTGTAGTTTATAAAATTATAAAAAAACCTTCCTAAGCAATTAGGAAGGTTTTTTTATGGTATAATCATTGTAAAAAAGTTAGTGTTAACTTATTGAAAAACAGAAATATATATATAATCAACAGAAAGTGAATACTGTAAAAACAAATAAATGCCAAAAAACAAAACAAATGTCTCGTTTAAATTTGGCGCTTATTAAAAATAGTGGGCAAAATGAAAATTGTTCCAATAAATTATAACAAAATTAAATAAGAATTACATAAATGCAATTAAACAAGTACAGTAAAAGAGTTACCCAAGATGAAACACAACCCGCAGCACAAGCGATGTTGTATGGCGTTGGTTTGTCTGATGAAGATATGAAAAACCCGCAGGTGGGTATTGCAAGCACAGGTTTCGATGGAAATCCCTGCAACATGCATTTGAACAATTTGGCTTATAGAATAAAAGAAGAAGTCAATAAAAAAAATCAAGTTGGACTCGTGTTTAACACCATTGGCGTAAGTGATGGTATTTCTATGGGAACATCAGGAATGAATTATTCCTTGCCTTCACGTGATATTATTGCCGATTCTATTGAAGTAGTGATGAATGCTCAAAGTTATGATGCTTTGATTGCCGTTGTTGGCTGCGATAAAAATATGCCCGGCGCCATTATAGCGATGCTACGGTTAAATCGTCCTTCATTAATGGTTTACGGAGGAACAATTGCCTCGGGAAGGTATAACGGACAAAAATTAAATATCGTTTCGGCATTTGAAGCTTTAGGCCAAAAAATTGCCGGAGTGATTTCAGAAGAAGAATTTAGAGAAATTATAAAAAATGCCATTCCGGGAGCAGGTGCTTGTGGCGGAATGTACACCGCAAATACCATGGCGTCTTCCATAGAAGCCTTGGGTTTTGCATTGCCTTATAATTCTTCTATTCCTGCGGAAAACAAGGAAAAAGAAACAGAAACAGAAAGAATCGCTTCCGCAATTAAAAATTTGTTGGAACTCGACTTAAAACCTTTGGACATCATCACCAAAAAATCGTTGGAAAATGCGGTGGCTTTGGTAAATGCTTTGGGTGGATCAACCAATGCGGTATTGCATTATTTGGCAATTGCTCATGCTGCAGATATCGATTTTACTTTAGAAGATTTTCAACGTGTGAGTGATAGAACACCCGTAATTGGCGATTTAAAACCAAGCGGGGAATATTTAATGGAAGACGTTCACGGTGTAGGAGGAACGCCAGCCGTGATGAAATATTTATTGGAAAAAGGATTGTTGCACGGCGATTGTATGACGGTTACCGGAAAAACGTTGGCTGAAAATTTAGCGCATGTAAAAGCTTTAAGTTTTGAAGAAGACCAACATGTAATTCACACGACTGAAAAAGCCATGAAATCCTCTGGAAACATTCAAATTTTGTATGGAAACCTTGCGGTAGAAGGTGCTGTTGCTAAAATAAGCGGTAAAGAAGGGAATTTATTTGAAGGAAAAGCGGTGGTTTTTGATAGCGAACAGGAAGCTAATGACGGAATTGGCGCAGGAAAAGTGTCGAAAGGCGATGTGGTGGTGATTCGTTATGTTGGCCCAAGAGGCGGACCTGGAATGCCGGAAATGTTAAAACCAACTTCTATGATTATGGGTGCTGGTTTAGGAAAATCGGTGGCATTAGTAACCGATGGACGTTTTTCTGGCGGAACACACGGTTTTGTGGTGGGACATATCACTCCTGAAGCGCAATCTGGCGGTGCAATTGCGCTTGTAAAAGATGGTGATGTAATTGTAATTGACGCTAAAAATAAGACAATTGATGTGAAATTAACGGCGCAAGAACTGGCATTGAGAAAAGCAAATTGGAAAGCGCCAGAGCCAAAACATAAAAAGGGAATATTGTATAAATATGCTAAAATGGTTTCAACAGCTTCAGAAGGTTGTGTAACTGATAAATTTTAAAATTATGGAGACATTAAAAATGGAAGTTAAGGAAACAGCAGCCGTAAAATCGGTAAAAATTTCAGGTGCCGAAGCGGTAGTTAGATGTTTGTTGGAGGAAGGTGTAACATTGGCTTACGGCTATCCCGGTGGTGCCATAATGCCGATTTATGATGAATTGTATAAATACAGAGAAAAATTTCATCACGTTCTTTCTCGCCATGAACAAGGCGCCATTCATTCAGCTCAGGGATTTGCGCGCGTAACAGGAAAAGTTGGGGTTGTATTTTCGACTTCGGGTCCTGGCGCAACCAATTTGGTAACCGGAATTGCCGATGCCCAAATTGATTCTACGCCTTTGGTTTGTATCACAGGTCAGGTAGGTTCTCATTTGCTTGGTTCTGATGCTTTTCAGGAAACCGATATCATTGGTATTTCAACTCCAGTTACCAAATGGAATTACCAAATCACCAAAGCCAGTGAAATTCCTGAGGTTTTTGCGAAAGCATTTTACATAGCAAAATCTGGTCGCCCAGGTCCGGTATTGATTGACATTACAAAAGATGCCCAATTTGGAGAGGTGGATTTTTCGTATAAAAAATGCGTAAAAGTTAGAAGTTATGTGGCAGTTCCTAAATTGGATATAGAAAAGGTTAAAGAAGCAGCGGCGTTAATTAACAAGGCTAAAAAACCGTTCATTGTATGGGGACAAGGTGTTATTATTGGTTCGGCAGAGCAGGAATTTAAAAATTTTATTGAAAAAACGGGTATTCCTTCGGCCTGCACAGGTTTGGGTTTATCGGCTTTAGAAACAGACCATCCATTGCACGTGGGCATGGTAGGAATGCACGGAAATTATGCGCCAAATGTATTGACAAATCAGTGTGATGTGCTTATTGCCATAGGAATGCGGTTTGATGACCGAGTTACCGGAAACCTAAATACCTACGCCAAACAGGCAAAAGTTATTCATTTTGAAATAGATCCTTCAGAAGTGGATAAAAATGTGAAAACCGATGTTGCTGTTTTGGGAACTGTAAAAGAATCCTTAGTGGAGATTATGCAGTTTGTAGATAAAAAAACTCATAAAGAATGGATGAAGGAGTTTCATAAATTGTATGAAATTGAAAAAGAAGTTGTGATTAACGAACAAATAAATCCAACAAAAGAAGGCTTGACTATGAGCGAAGTTTTGGACGGAATCAATAAAGAAACCAAAGGCGAAGCCGTTATTGTTACCGATGTTGGTCAGCACCAAATGATTGCTTGGCGTTATGCTGAATTTACAAAAACCAGAAGCAATATCACCTCTGGTGGATTGGGAACTATGGGATTTGGTTTGCCGGCGGCCATCGGCGCAAAAATGGGTGCACCAGATAGAGAAGTAATCGCCATTATTGGTGATGGAGGTTATCAAATGACCATTCAGGAATTGGGAACCATACTTCAAACAAGAGCAGCGGTAAAAATTGTGGTGTTGAATAATAGCTTTTTAGGAATGGTAAGGCAATGGCAAGAATTGTTTTTTGACCGTCGTTATGCAGCAACCGTAATGACAAATCCTGATTTTGTTAAAATATCCGAGGGATATAGCATCGCATCAAACAGAGTTTCAAAACGTGAAGATTTGGCCGATGCCATCAAAAAAATGACAGATTCAAAAGAATCTTATTTTTTAGAAGTCGTTATTGAGCCAGAAAGTAATGTGTTTCCTATGGTACCATCAGGAGCAAGTGTTTCAGATATCAGATTAAGTTAAATTATGGAAGAAAATAAAATTTATACCGTATCGGTTTATACCGAAAATAATATAGGAATATTGAACAGGTTGTCTGCAATATTTTTAAAACGACATATCAATGTCGAAAGCATGACCGTTTCCGAATCGGAAATTGACAATGTGCATCGATTTACCTTTGTGGTGGTTGTGCCTGAAACGTTAATCAGAAAAGTAGTGCTTCAACTTGAAAAGCAAATAGAAGTAATTGGCGCTTTTTTTCATACCGAAGATGAAATTATTTATCATGAAACGGCATTGTTTAAAATTTCAACCGAATATTTATATAATGAAGACATTCAGGATAGGTTAAAATTTAGAAGAGCTCATATTATTGCAATAACAGAACGTTATTTTGTGATTGAGGCTTCCGGATTAAAAGAAGATATCGATAGTATGTATGAAAAGCTAAAGCCTTTTAAATTATTGCAGTTTGTCCGTTCAGGTCGCATCGCGATTTCAAGGCCAAGAATGGCAATTTCAGATGTGTTGAAAGAAATTATTAATGTGGTGTAGGGACAGCTCGCGAGCTGTCCTTTAGAAATTGAAAGATAATATTTCAATTAAACAATTAAACATATTAAACAGTTAAAAATATATAATAATGGCAAATTATTTTAATTCATTACCCTTGCGTTTACAGTTACAACAATTGGGAATTTGTGAATTTATGGATTCTTCAGAATTTGAAGACGGAGTAAAAAAATTGAAAGGTAAAAAAATTGTAATTGTGGGTTGCGGTGCTCAAGGGCTAAATCAAGGGTTAAATATGAGAGATTCCGGATTGGATGTTTCTTATACTTTGCGAGAAGAGGCCATAAAAGAAAAACGTCAGTCTTATAAAAATACGGTGGATAATAAATTTAAAGTTGGCGTTTATAAAGAAATGATTCCAACAGCCGATTTGGTTATTAATTTAACGCCAGACAAACAGCATACAAGCGTAATTTCGGCAATTATGCCTTTAATGAAAAAAGGAGCTTTTCTTTCTTATTCCCACGGATTTAATATTGTGGAAGAAGGAATGCAAATTCGTAAAGATATTACGGTAATTATGGTGGCACCAAAATCGCCGGGAACTGAGGTTCGTGAAGAATTTAAACGCGGATTTGGTGTTCCGACTTTGATTGCAGTTCACCCGGAAAACGACCCTAACGACAACGGATTTGACTATGCAAAAGCGTATTGTGCTGCAACTGGCGGACATAAAGCTGGGGTATTGCATTCTTCTTTTGTTGCAGAAGTTAAATCGGATTTAATGGGAGAACAAACCATTTTATGCGGTTTGTTGCAAACAGGGTCTATTTTGTCCTTCAATAAAATGGTTGAAAAGGGAGTTGACCCAAGTTATGCTTCAAAATTAATTCAATATGGTTGGGAAGTGATTACTGAAGCCATGAAATATGGCGGAATTACCAATATGATGGACCGTTTGTCGAACCCAGCAAAAATTAAAGCGTTTAAACTGTCGGAAGAACTAAAAGATATTATGCGTCCGTTGTTCCAAAAGCATATGGATGAGATTTTGAACGGCGAATTTTCCAAAACCATGATGGAAGATTGGGCAAATGATGATAAAAACTTATTGAGTTGGAGAGCGGAAACTGGTGAAACTGCCTTTGAAAAAACACCTGCCGGAAGTATGAAAATAACGGAACAAGAATTTTTTGACAATGCCGTTTTAATGGTGGCTTTTGTGAAATCGGGTGTAGAATTGGCTTTTGAAACGATGACCGAATCGGGTATTAAAGAAGAATCAGCTTATTATGAATCGCTTCATGAAGCACCTTTAATTGCGAACACCATTGCGCGCAAAAAATTGTTTGAAATGAATAGGATTATTTCTGATACTGCCGAATATGGTTGCTATTTGTTTGACCATGCTTGTAAACCATTATTGGCCAATTTTATGAAAGGAATTGATAGTGATGTGATTGGAAAGAAATATGGAAAAGGAAAAGATAATGGTGTGGACAACAAAGAATTAATTGAAATTAACGAAGCCATTCGATTTCATCCAATTGAGCTAATTGGTTATGATTTGCGGGAATCTATGACCGCTATGACTAAAATTATTTAAGAAATATGGCTGGTGACAGCTAAAAACTCAGTTTAACCGCAAAGTTCGCAAAGAAGGCGCAATGTTCGCAAAATGTTTAGCGTTCCTCATGAAAAAATATAGCGGTCTTTGTGGTTAAATAGGAGTAATTTTTAAATAGTTTTACCTTGTTTTTAATTGACACCAAATTCAAATAAGTTCAATTTGTTAAATTTGAAATGCTTAAAGTAAAATTTTGTTAATTATATAACAAGTTTCTATTTGTGTTCATTTTTTAGCTAATATTGCCCCAATGAAAATATACAATTCAAATATAACTGCAAGAATACCCAGTCGCTTTTTCGGCTTACGTCGCCGTATGTGCTAATTCTATCTAAAAAAGCAGTTTATTAATTTTCATTTTTCAATTTTCATTTTGCAAAACTTTTTTAACTTAACATCATCTCTA
>JBAZGP010000063.1:0-12643 GCA_041652835.1 Lutibacter sp.
TCACAGCATTGCAGAAATAAAGTCGGTCGTCCACGTCATCCTCCACGATCATTAAAATTTTATGATTTTTCATTTTATTGTGCTATAATTGAAAGAGCTTAAAGGTAAAGAAAATAACGGTGGCTTTATCATTATTTAAGGTTTGTTTTTTTTATGCTGTTCAAATTACCTTGTCACTTTACCTTGTCACTTTCTACACAGCGGACGTGTAGCGTAAAATAAAAAAGAGAAATATAACTTTTTATTTTACAAAGGCGAATGTAAATTGGCTTTAAGGTGTCTGCTATGTTGGTTGTTTTTGATGTCGATGTGTCACCAAAGAGTTACACATAACGGTTTAGAACAGGAAAAGTTGCGGATTTTTAAAACGTAATTTTTCTACTGTTAAAATTAGTATTTTTCTTTATTATAAAAGAGACGGTCAATAAAGGTTTATTTATAATGAAGAAAAGGATTGCTTTATTTATTTGCAAAACAAAGTGATTCCATTTACCAAAGTCTTTTATGAAGGAGAAAACAACAAGAAGAAGAAAGAAAACAGAGCCTCCAAGTATGTATTGATTGCCATATACGAACCCAATGCCTAAAGAAGAGTAAGGAAAAGAGGATTATAATCACGTATTACAACGAAGAATACCAACACATATAGCCAAAGTAAATAGCAAGAAAGGACAATTCATGAAAGCCAAACGACAAAGCACTGTTGAACCGCTGTTTGGCATACTCACTCAGTTTACGGGACTCAGAAAAATTAACACCATGAGCATAAAACAAGCCAATAAAGTAATGTACCTCTCCGTTATGGCTTACTTCCTAAAAAAATACCTAAAATTCATAACGAAACCCGTAAAAAGTGATGCAAAAGTAATGTGTCATTTGCCTTCTCAATTTAAAACGCTGTTTATATCCCAAATAAGTATTTTTATCACCTTTTCAATTTATAAAAAGAGACGTTGTTTGGTATTGATCTACTTTTAGTCTTGATCCCTTTTTTTTAATTTGTTTACATTTATATTCAATTTAAATTAAATGATAGCTATAAAAACACAAAAACTTGATAATCATACGATTATCAAGTTTTTGCTACTGATCGATTTGTAAAAAAGTCGGGGTGGCAGGATTCGAACCTGCGACCTCCTGCTCCCAAAGCAGGCGCGATAACCGGGCTACGCTACACCCCGAATTTTAAAAGAAGTTTCAATGATTGTTAAAAACTAAAACTACCTTTCACTCTAATTTTCTGGGCGTAGTTTATGCCGTGCCAAGCACGGTACTACACCCCGAATAATTTCGGTGTGCAAATATAAGGCTAAAAATAGTTTTTGCAAGCAATTATTCAAAAATAAGTTTATAAGGTCTTTCAATGGCTTTTTGCAGTTCATAAATCCCAATATTTCTGCTCTTTCTGATGGTTTCTTTTCCTTCAAAAAAAACCAAAATAGTGGGTTCTACAAAAGCGCTATATTTTGCAGCTATTTCAGGAGAAAAATTCATATCAATTTTATAAAAGTCTATTTTTGGGAAAGAAGTGTCTATCAAATGAAACACTTTAGGTTCCAAAGCTTCGCCAACATTGCAGGAAATTGTAGAGAAATATAACAAAACCACAGTTGATGCCTGTAAAATACTTTCAAGTTCTTCTAATGAATTTATACTTTTTATTTCTTTCATTTTATTTAAATTACAATCCTCAAATTTAGGTAAATTTCAATTTGAATTGTAGGTTTTATGTCTTATTATAGTTGGTTATCTTTGCATCATAAAAAATACTGAGCAAAGGCTTAAACTCTTAATTAATTGCCATAAATTTGTTACTTAATAAAATAGAAAATTAATTATGTCTGATAAAATTGAAAAAATAAAATGTTTGATTATTGGATCTGGCCCTGCTGGATATACCGCTGCAATATATGCGGCAAGAGCCGATTTAAAACCGGTTATGTATACAGGAATGCAAATGGGCGGCCAGTTAACAACCACTACTGAAGTTGATAATTTTCCTGGATATCCTGAGGGTACTGATGGAACTGCGATGATGGAAGACTTAAAGAAACAAGCCGAACGCTTTGGAACTGAAGTTAGATTTGGAATGGTTACCGGTGTAGATTTAAGTAAAAAAGCTGGTGGCATTCATAAAGTAACTGTTGATGAATCTATTCAAATAGAAGCCAATACCATCATTATTTCAACTGGAGCCACAGCCAAATATTTAGGATTAGAAAGCGAACAACGCTTAATTGGAGGTGGAGTTTCAGCTTGTGCAACTTGCGATGGTTTCTTTTATAAAGGACAAGATGTTGTAGTTGTTGGTGCTGGTGATACAGCTGCTGAAGAAGCAACTTATTTGGCTAATTTATGTAAAAAAGTGACCATTTTAGTTCGTAAAGATTATATGCGTGCTTCAAAAGCAATGCAACATCGAGTTGACACAACCCCAAATATTGAAATCAAGTTCAATACTGAAATTGAAGAGGTTTTAGGTGAAAAGGTTGTTGAAGGTGTTCGCGTTGTGAATAACAAAACGGGTAAAAAAGAAGTGATTTCCATTACCGGCGTTTTTATTGCTATTGGGCATGTTCCAAATACTGAAATATTTAAAGGGATTTTAGACATGGATAAAGTCGGTTATTTAATTACCAAAGGGAAATCCACAAAAACAAATTTACCGGGTGTTTTTGCTGCGGGTGATGTTCAGGACAACGAATATAGACAAGCGGTAACTGCCGCTGGCACTGGTTGTATGGCTGCTTTAGATGCCGAGCGTTATTTGGGATCGCTGCATTAAAATAATAAGAATTATTAAAAAGCCTAAGATAATTAATCAGGCTTTTTTTTTGTTAAATAAGTGAGGTAAACGTTTTCGTAAATTTGAATAGAATTTGTGTAAATAGGATTTTAATCTTGTAATTTTGTAGGGTTTAAAAATATAATGATGGAACTGTTTTCTAATAGTTATTTTGCATTATTTCTTATTATTTTAATAGGATTTTTTATTGGAAGAATTAAAATAAAAGGAATCTCTTTGGATGTTTCTGGCGTTATTTTCGTTGCATTGGTTTTTGGTCATTACGGCATCATAATTCCTGAGGACTTTCAAAATTTAGGGCTGGTTATTTTTATTTTCACTATTGGAATTCAGGCAGGACCAAGTTTTTTCGAATCATTCAAAAAACATGGCAGGGAACTCACTGTTTTAGCGAGTCTGTTGGTTGTAAGTGCAAGTGTTATTACATTTTTAATCATTTATTTTTTCAATATTGATAAAAGTTTAGGGATTGGTTTATTAACAGGTTCCCTCACCAGTACGCCTGGTTTGGCAGCTGCTATTGATTCTACCGGCTCTCCACTGGCATCTATCGGCTATGGAATTGGTTATCCTTTTGGCGTTATTGGCGTTATCCTTTTTGTAAATTTTTTACCTAAAATACTTCGGGTAAACCTAAAAGACGAAGAAAAAAAATATTTGGAAGTGACCATGGGAGATTATCCAAAAATATTTTCAAGAAATTTTATTGTGGAGAATGAAAATGTAATTGGCAAAAATTTTGGAGAGTTAAATATTAGGTTTATGACTAAAGCAGTTATTTCCAGAGTGATGCATAACGAAAAAGTAGAATTACCCGATAAAGAAACCATATTGTACAAAGGAGATGTTGTGATTGCCGTTGGATCAAATGAAGCTTTAGAACGAATTAGAATATTGATTGGGCCGGAAACCAAGCTGGAAATTCCTTTGGGTTCTAATTTTGATGTACGCTCGGTATTGATTACCAATAAAGATGTTGTTAAAAAAACATTAGGTCAATTGCATGAACTTAGTAAATATCATGCAACAGTTACACGTATCAGACGTTCTGGAATAGATTTATCGCCAAGCCCTTCTTCAAGATTGCAATTTGGGGATAAATTAATTGTTATTTGCCAAAAAGAAAATATGAAACAGGTAAGTGAAATCTTTGGAGATGATGATAGACAGCTTTCTAACACCGATTTTTTCCCAATTGCTGCAGGAATTATTTTGGGTATTTTGGTGGGAAAACTAAGTCTGGCTTTCGATTCTTTTTCGCTGAGTCTTGGCTTAACTGGCGGTATTCTGCTTGTAGCGCTTATCTTAGGAAGAACGGGTAAAACCGGTCCTATTTTGTGGACAATGACTGGAGCTTCCAACCAATTGTTAAGACAATTCGGACTCTTATTCTTTTTAGCTGCCGTAGGAAGCAATGCTGGCTCAAGTTTAGTGCAAACCTTTAATGAATATGGTGTTGAGCTATTTGTATATGGTATTTTGATTACATTGATTCCTATGATTATTACCGTTATTGCGGCACGTTATCTTTTTAAGATTAATTTTTTAATTTTATTAGGGACGCTTACAGGTGGAATGACAAGTACGCCCGGTTTGGCCGCTGTGGATAATATGACCGACACAGATGCGCCCGCACTTGCTTATGCTACAGTTTACCCAATAGCCATGGTATTATTGATTGTGGTGGTGAAAATTTTGAGTTTGGTTTAAGCGATATTTTATTGGGTAAATTTCTTGATGATTATTTTTTATAGAGTATTGCTTTATCAAAAAATTCGGACAAAGTAATTTTAGGGTCTGAAAACAAATAAACTTCAGAAGAATTTCTTTCAAATAACGCTATACTTTCAGAAGCATTTACGTAAACACTTGAATTGTTAGAAGTATGTACAACAGCAGTTACAGCCTTAAAATCTTTACCTTTAAAAGCACTATTGTGTAAAGTCTCCACTTCTAAACTGGTTGTCGTGCCACTTAAATTTACAGTAGCTTTGTCTAAGGTGTGAATAGTCATATTTTTAGTGTCAATAATTCCTTTTAAATTACTGCTCTCTTCTGAAACAATAAAAGCGTCTTCACCTAAAATTTCTACGTCTATTTTGCTGTTTTTCTTAGTATTTATATAAACAATTTTCAAATTCAGTTTTAACTTGAAATCTGAATTGTCAAATGCATTCAATGTTAAATCATTCATTTGAAGTAAATTGTTCGATTTTACATTGGCTTTATTGTAAGCGTAAATTTCATTCAAATTTTTATTCACATTCACATGAACCGTTAATTCCTTTGGGCGTATTATTTTAGCACTCGTTTTTATAACAAGCGACCCATTATTAATTTCTGTAATTACTGAGCTTTGTAAATTAGAATCCGTTTCTACGGTAACGGATTGATTGTCGTTATAAACCAGTAAAACAGTAACATCATCAATAACTTCTATTTTTGTAAATTCTGAAAGATTTCTGTTTTCTGTGGTTACATCTTTATTTCCAATTATTTTTTCTTGGGCATTTATTGAAGAAAAAATAATCAAAAAGGAAATTAGTATTAATGTTTTAACTGTTTTCATTGAATAGTTTTAAACAAAAATACACAAAATAAATCTTACATTTAATTTGCGTATTTAAAAATCTATGCTAAATTTGCCAAATAATGATATTAAAAAATACAAATACTAATTGGTGGTGGAACTCTCTTAATTTATAAGCGAGCCAGAATTACTATATTTATATTTAAAATATATAACAAAAGGACTTATCTCGCGATAAGTCCTTTTTTATTTCAACAATGTGAAAGAAACAAAATGAAAGAAATAAAATTTAAAACCATCTCAAAAATTCTGTTGGCAGATACCATAACGCCGGTTGGAATGTATTCTAAAATAAGGGATAAATATGCCAACAGTTTGCTGCTGGAAAGCTCTGATTATCATAGTAAAGAAGAAAGTTTTACCTTTATTTGTGCTGAACCCATGGTGACTTTAAAGGCTGATAATAATATATTTACCTATCATTATAAAAATGAGGAACTTGACAAAAAAGAAATAAATCGTGATTTTTATGCCATTTTTGAAAGCTATAGCAACACGGTAAAAATAGATTGCGCCGATTCCATAAAAGCCTTTAACGGATTTTATGGTTATATTTCTTATAATGCCATTCAATATTTTGAAACCATTAAGTTAAATGCAAAAAAAGCGCCTTCAGAAATTCCCGATTTTCAATTTAGCTTTTTCAAATTCATCATTGCCATCAACCATTTCAACAATGAACTTATTTTAATTGAAAATATTGAAGAAGGCGAAGTTTCAAGAATTCATGAAATAGAAACTTTAATCAATGCGCGAACTTATGGTTTGTATCATTTTGAAACGGCTGGCGAAGAATCTTCGAATTGTACTGATGAAGATTATAAGAACTATGTGGTAAAAGCAAAAGAACATTGCAAACGCGGCGATGTGTTTCAATTGGTATTGTCTCGTCAGTTTCAACAATCTTTTACGGGTGATGAATTCAATGTTTACAGGGCTTTGCGCTCTATAAATCCGTCGCCGTATTTGTTTTATTTCGACTATGGAAGTTTTAAATTAATGGGTTCTTCACCTGAAGCCCAAATTAAAATTGATGAAGAAAAAGCCATTATCAATCCCATTGCAGGAACTTTTAAACGCACCGGAATTATGGCTCAGGATATTTTATTGGGCGAAAAGCTTTCAAAAGATACCAAAGAAAATGCTGAACATGTGATGTTGGTTGATTTGGCCAGAAACGATTTAAGCAAACACGCAAGTAATGTTAAAGTGGAGGTTTTTAAAGAAGTGCAGTTTTTTAGCCACGTTATTCATTTGGTTTCAACAGTTCAGGGAAAACCCATTGGTAAAGCCATTGAAATTGTTGGAGATACATTTCCAGCAGGTACATTAAGTGGTGCGCCAAAATATAAGGCGATGGAATTGATTGATGCTTATGAAAATCAAACGCGCGGATTTTACGGTGGTGCGGTTGGTTTTATCGGTTTAAACAATACGGTGAATTTGGCCATTGCCATTCGTTCTTTTGTAAGTAAAAATAATACTTTATTTTATCAGGCCGGCGCTGGAATTGTCATCAATTCAACGGAAGAAGGCGAATTACAAGAAGTAAATAATAAGTTAGCAGCATTAAAAAAAGCGCTGCTTATGGCAGAAAAAATTTGATGACAATTGACAATTGATAATTGACAGTTGATAATTGAAATTAAACATGCTCAGTGAGCGAAGCCGAAGTGAAACAATCAAAAATATAAAAAATAAAGTTTATCCCTTTAACATGAAAATAATAATCATAGACAATTACGATTCTTTTACCTACAATTTGGTGCATTTGGTGGAAAAAATTACGGGCGAATATCCTGCAGTCTTCAGAAATGATGAAATTACCGTTGAAGAAGTAGGGAAATTTGACATCATCATGCTTTCTCCTGGACCTGGAATTCCTGATGAAGCTGGGATTTTAAAGGAAGTGATTAAAACTTATGCTGCAACAAAACCTATTTTTGGCGTTTGCATGGGTTTACAAGCCATTACTGAAGTTTTTGGTGGTTCACTGGAAAATTTGGACATTGTTTTTCATGGCGTTGCCACAACAATGACCGTTCTTAATAAAAATACAGTAATCTATAAAGGAATTCCCGAAAAATTTGAAGGCGCCCGTTATCATTCCTGGATTGCCGCATTAAAAGATTTTCCGGAAGAATTAGAAATAACCTCTGTTGATGAATTTGGTTCTGTGATGTCTTTGCAACATAAAAAATACAATATCAGCGCAGTACAATACCATCCTGAATCTATTTTAACGCCTATTGGAGAACAAATTGTAAGAAATTTTATTGAAGCAAATTCATAATCATGAAAACAATATTAAGCAAATTAATTGAACAACAAAACCTCACAAAAGCAGAGGCCAGTGAAGTGTTGGTGCAAATTGCAAATAACAGCTACAATGCTTCTCAAATGGCATCTTTTTTAACTGTTTTTATGATGCGGCCAATTTCTGTAGAAGAACTTTCCGGATTTCAGGAAGCTTTGTTAGAATTGTCGGTAAAAATTGATTTATCGGAATTTAATACCAGCGATTTATGCGGAACCGGAGGCGATGGAAAAAATACATTTAACTTGTCAACGCTCACTTCATTTGTGGTTGCTGGAACAGGAAATAAAGTGGCAAAACATGGAAATTACGGCGTTTCTTCGGTAAGCGGTTCTTCAAATATGTTGGAATATTTAGGCTATAAATTCACCAATGATGAAGTTGTTTTAAAACGTCAGATGGAACGTGCAAATATTTGCTTTTTACACGCGCCGTTGTTTCATCCAGCAATGAAAGCTGTCGGACCGGTGCGAAAGGAATTGGGTGTAAAAACTTTTTTTAATATGTTGGGACCTTTGGTAAATTCAAGTCGTCCACAAAATCAGATGGTTGGCGTATTTAATTTGGAAGTGGCAAGGATTTACAACTATTTATTGCAAAAAACCGCAACAAATTACGGTATTGTTTACAGCTTGGATGGTTATGATGAAATTTCTTTAACAAGCGGATTCAAATTGCTGACCAAAGGAAATGAACAATTGATAATGCCTGAAGAATTGGGCTTGAAAAGATTGAACCAATCGGATATATTTGGTGGAGATTCCGTTGATGAAGCTGCCAAAATATTTATTTCCATATTAAATGGCGAAGGAACGGAAGCACAAAATAACGCCGTTTTGGCAAATACCGCTTTCGCTTTAAAAATTATTGACCACAACAAATCGTTTGAAACCGCTTTTGAAGAAGCCAAAGAGTCACTTTTTGGATTAAAAGCAAAAGAAAGTTTACATAAATTAATGACGAATTCGTAATTCATAATTAGATAAGATGAACATTTTAGAGAAAATAATAGCTCATAAAAAGCTGGAAGTTGCTAAATTAATGCGCGAAGTTTCCTTGGAAAAATTGGTAAAAAGTCCAAATTTTAGCCGTACACCAATCTCCTTAAAAAAAGCATTGACCGCTAAAAACTCCACAGGAATTATTGCAGAGTTTAAAAGAAAATCGCCTTCAAAAGGAATTATCAACGACAAAATTTCTATTGGCGAGGCTACTCAGGGGTATTTGCATGCCAATGTAGCCGCACAATCAATTTTGACAGATTTGGAATTTTTCGGCGGAAGCATTGTTGATTTAATTCAGGCGAGAGCCGTAAACGAAACCATTCCAATTTTAAGAAAGGATTTTATTGTGGACGGATTTCAAATTGTGGAGTCAAAAGCAATTGGTGCTGATGTTATTTTGTTAATTGCTGCCTGTTTAACCAAAGAAGAATTAAAGAATTACGGCAAATTGGCTGAAGATTTGGGAATGGAAGTGTTGTACGAAGTGCATAACCAGGAAGAATTGGATAAAATTGATTTAAACCATAAAATTATAGGAATTAACAACAGAAATCTCAAAACTTTTGAAGTCGATTTAGAAAATTCTATTTCGCTGATCAAGAATATCCCAGATAATTGTATTAAAGTTTCTGAAAGTGGAATCAGCGACCCAAAAATTATTACCGGACTTAAAGCATACGGATTTCAAGGGTTTTTAATTGGTGAAACTTTTATGAAAACGGAAGACCCAGGATTGGCCTGTTTGGAATTTATTTCTCAAATCAGGTAGGTAAATACAGCGTTCAACAGATTAAATTTACCGCAAAGGCGCCAAGAAAAGCGCCAAGAACGCAAGGCGTTAAAAAGTCAATCTTTGCGAGCTTTGCGTAAATCTTTGCGGACTTTGCGGTTAAAATATTAAAATCCTGACTATTAAAGTCAAGAAGTGAGTATCAAGTTAAGGCAATAAGTAATTAAAAAATATGAAAATCAAAGTTTGTGGCATGCGGGACAGTAAAAATATTTCAGAGTTAATGACTTTGAAACCGGATTTTATCGGATTTATTTTTTACGATAAATCCTTGCGCAATGTTACCGATTTTCCACAGATTGAAATTCCTCTTTCAACAAAAAAAGTAGGCGTTTTTGTTAATGAAACTATTGAGCATATTGTTAAAAAAGTAAATCAATATCAATTGGATTTTGTGCAATTGCACGGAAAAGAAACTATAACCTATTGCGAAAAACTGGCTTTGCAAAAAATAAAAACAATCAAAGCATTTTCTGTTGATGAACAATTTGATTTTTCAGTCGTAAAACCTTTTGAAAAACATGTTTCTCTTTTTTTATTCGATACGAAAGGGAAAAATTATGGAGGAAACGGCATAAAATTCAATTGGGATTTGCTTCAAAAGTATAAAGGAAAAACACCTTTTTTATTAAGTGGTGGAATCACAAAAAATGAAGTTGAAGAAATTAAGAAATTTAAACATCCTGCATTTTTAGGAATCGATATTAACAGCGGTTTCGAAATTGAACCAGGATTAAAAAATACAGATGAAATTAAAGAATTTAAAAGTAGATTAATATGAACTATTTTGTTGATAAAAATGGGTATTACGGAGAATTTGGCGGTGCTTTTATTCCTGAAATGTTATATCCAAACGTTAAAGAATTGGAAGATAATTATCTAAAAATAATGGGCTCCGAAGATTTTAAAAAGGAATTTAACGCTTTGCTGAAAGATTATGTAGGCCGGCCAACACCGCTGTATTTTGCAAAACGACTTTCGGAAAAATATAATACTAAAATTTATTTGAAACGCGAAGATTTATGTCATACCGGCGCACATAAAGTAAATAACACCATCGGGCAAATATTGGTGGCTAAAAAGCTGGGAAAAAACAGGATTATTGCTGAAACTGGAGCAGGACAACACGGCGTTGCAACAGCTACAGTTTGCGCGTTAATGGGTATTGAATGTGTAGTTTATATGGGTGAAGTTGACATTGCGCGTCAGGCGCCAAATGTAGCCCGTATGAAAATGCTGGGTGCTAAAGTAGTGCCGGCATTATCTGGCAGCCGAACCTTAAAAGATGCTACAAATGAAGCGATTCGGGACTGGATTAACAATCCGGTAAACACCCATTATATTATTGGTTCCGTAGTTGGTCCACATCCGTATCCCGATATGGTGGCACGTTTTCAGTCGGTTATTTCAGAAGAAATTAAAAAGCAATTGTTGGAAAAGGAAAATACTGAAAATCCTGATTACGTCATTGCATGTGTTGGCGGTGGAAGTAATGCCGCTGGTGCGTTTTATCATTACTTGGACAATGAAAATGTGAAATTAATCGCTGTTGAAGCGGCTGGGTTGGGAATTAATTCCGGTGAAAGTGCAGCAACAAGTGTTTTGGGTAAAGAAGGTATTATTCACGGTAGTAAAACCATGTTGATGCAAAGCAAGGACGGACAAATAACAGAGCCTTATTCCATTTCTGCCGGATTGGATTATCCCGGAATTGGTCCGTTACACGCGCATTTATGCAAATCTAAACGCGCTGAATTTATTTCAATTACAGATGCAGAAGCGATGAAGGCAGGATTGGAATTGTGCCAATTGGAAGGTATTATTCCCGCCATTGAAAGTGCACACGCATTGGCCATTTTTGAAACTAAAAAATTCAAAGAAACCGATGTTGTGGTGTTGAATTTGTCTGGAAGAGGCGATAAAGATTTGGATACGTATATAAAATATTTTAAACTTTAGCTCAATTTCAATACTATTGGCGAAGTTGATGTGTTTTACCATTATTTTAATTTAGTTGAAGTGAATCTTAGTGAAACTCCGTGAATCTTGGTGAACCTTTGTGTAATAGTCATTTCACGAAGCTATACAAAGAAAATACTCAAAGATTCACAAAGTTGCAGGTTATAATTAACTTTAAGTAAAGAAGTAAAAACGAATTTAAGACAGCTTTAAAATAGAAATAATTTGATGAATCTCCGAAATAAATTCAAGGCAACGAAATATAAAAAAATATTAAAAATGAACAGAATCAATCAAAAATTACAAGAAAATAAAAAATTATTATCTATTTATTTTACAGCTGGTTTTCCACAAATAAACGATACGGTTTCCATTATTGAAAACTTAGAAAAAAGCGGCGTAGATTTTATTGAAATCGGCTTGCCTTTCAGCGATCCGTTGGCAGACGGTCCAACCATTCAAGCCAGTTCAACAAAAGCATTAAATAACGGAATGACCACCGAAGTCTTGTTCAATCAATTAAAAGATATTCGTAAAACAGTAACCATTCCTTTGTTGATTATGGGTTATTTCAATCCACTTATGCAATACGGAATAGAAAATTTCTGTAAAAAATGTGCTGAAATCGGAATCGACGGACTAATTATTCCGGATTTGCCTTTGGATGTTTACAACGATCAATATAAAACCATTTTTGAAAAATATGGATTGATCAATGTCTTTTTAATTACACCACAAACTTCCTTAGAACGCATTCAGTTTATCGATAAAATTTCTGAAGGTTTCATTTATATGGTGAGTTCATCAAGTGTTACCGGTGCGCAAAATACTTTTGGAAAATTACAAGACGATTATTTTAAGCGCATTGCCGATTTAAATTTAAAATCGCCTCAAATCGTAGGTTTTGGAATCTCCAATAAAGAAACATTTAAACAAGCAACAAAATATGCAAAAGGTGCTATTATTGGCTCTGCATTTGTGAAGTATTTAGATAAAAATGGCATAGCGGATATCAATAAATTTGTGAGTAGTATAAGAGATTAGAACCAATTCTTATGTTGCTATTGGTGTTAGATACGAAGGTTCTCGATACGATTTTAAAGCAATGATGATACATGTTTAAATGAAAATTTAACAGGCTTTAAAATCACTCGAACAGACGAATAAGGTCGCACAC
>JBAZGP010000064.1:0-6075 GCA_041652835.1 Lutibacter sp.
AAACTGGGAAACATTATAATTTAGAAATAAGTTCGTATATAGATGAGCGTTCAGATCCTTACAAGGCTACAGAAGCCGCTTGCATGTATTTAGAAAGTTTGTATAAAATGTACGGCGATTGGAGCATGGCATTGGCAGCTTACAATGCGGGTCCGGGAAATGTTTCTAAAGCCATCAGACGATCTGGAGGAAGCACCAATTATTGGAATATTCGTCAATATTTACCACGTGAAACGGCCGCTTATGTACCAGCGTTTTATGCAACCTTATATATTTTTGAATTTGCAAATGAGCACAATTTAAAAGCAAAGGAAAATGCAATATGCTATTATGCAACTGATACTGTTCAGGTAAAAAGACAATTGACTTTTGCTCAAATTAATGAAACCATAAACGTTGATATTGACGTGCTTAAATTTTTAAATCCTCAATATAAACTGGAGGTTATTCCTTATGTAAAAGATAAAAAATATATACTGACTTTACCCATAAAAGATATTGGAAATTTTGTAAGCAATGAGCAATTGATATATGCTTATGCCGATTTAGAAGCGTTAAAACAAGAAAAGCCAATTAACGAATTGATAGCAGTTAACAATAAAATCACGGTTCATGTTAAAAAGGGTGAATATTTAGGTAAAATAGCCGCCAAACATGGGGTTGCCGAAAGTAACCTGAAACGTTGGAACAATTTAAAAAGTTCAAAATTACAGATCGGACAAAAGTTGGTTGTTTATCAAAAAAATACCAATCGGGTTGTTGCCGTAAAAGCAGCGCCTATAAACAATGATAATGGAGCACTTTCTTTTTATATTGTAAAATTGGGAGATTCATTATGGTCCATAGCAAAAAAATATTCTAATGTTTCGGTACAAAATATTAAAGAATGGAACAATATTTGGGGCGTAAAAAGTTTACAACCGGGAATCAAATTAAGAATATTTAATTAATGAAAAAAATAGGATTATTTTTAGTGTTTATTGCGCTGCTCATTTCTTGTGAATCAGGAAATAATCAAAAAGTACTGAGAGAGGCAAACGGCCGAATGAATAATTTACTTATTGTAATAAAAAATAGTGAATGGCAAGGTGAAATTGGTGATGAATTGCGAAAAATTATTGCTGAACCCGTAATTGGCCTTCCGCAACCCGAAGCCCAGTTTGAAGTAACTCAAGTGCCACCAGAAAGTTTTGGGTCAATGTTTAAGGCCAGCAGAAGTGTTTTGCAGGTTGGGATTGGAGCTGAAAACTCATTTACATCTAATACAAATGTTTATGCGGCGCCTCAAAAAATAGTTGCCATTACAGGAAAAGATAAAGAAGCGTTAATCAAAGAAATTCAAGATAATGCAAAAGCATTGATTTCAGAATTTAAAAATGCTGATTTACTCACTTTGCAGCGGTCAATTAATAAAGATTTTTGGGATCCTACAAAAATTGTGACCTTCGCCAAAAACAGTTATTCCTTAAAAATTCCAAAAACTTTTAGTAAAGTAGATGATACTGGAGATTTTGTTTGGTATCGTAAGCGTTTAGAAGGTGGAAACAGTATGGAATTATTTTCTTACACAATTCCGATAAAATCTATTGATGATGAAAATGGAAATAATCTGGTTGCCATCAGAGACAGTATTGGTAAAAAATACATTCCTGGAGAAATTGAAGGATCGTACATGATTACTGAAGAAGCTTATACACCACATATTTTTGAGATAAAACTTGACGGGAAAAATGCGCTTGAAACTAAAGGAAAATGGGAAGTAAAAGGCCTTTATATGGCTGGACCTTTTTTAAGTTATTCCGTAATAGATAAAGCAAATAATAGGTTGGTGGTGGTTGAAGGGTTAACTTATGCACCTTCAATCAATAAAAGAGATTATATGTTTCAATTGGAAGCAATTATGAAAACATTGAAGATTAATTAAGAAAAATTTTCAGAATACTTTTCTTAAAAAAACGCCAGTATATTTTCCAAAATATACTGGCGTTTTTTACATTAACACACCAATTTTTCAAACTTAAACTTTGTTTTGAAATAAAAACCAAATACCAACACAGGATCATCGTTATTTTTTTGCTTGGTTTCATAGCAGAAAACTAAAACCCATGAAAAAATAATAGTCATTAAGTTTCACTTTAGTGCAACTTTTGTATATTTGCATTATGAAAAAGATACGAACAATAATTTTTTACAAAGATTACTTTGAAGAATTCTTTGTGAAGCAACGTGAAAAAGTCAAAATAAAAATTATTTGGACCTTAACATTAATGGAAGAATTAGAAAGGATTCCCGAAATATATTTGAAACATATTGAGAGTACGGTGGGGCTTTTTGAAATTAGAATTCAGCAAGGAAGTGATATTTTCAGAATCTTTTGCTTTTTTGATGAAGGACAATTAATAATTTTAGCAAACGGATTTCAAAAAAAAACACAAAGAACACCTAAAAAGGAAATCGAAAAAGCACTTAAAATTAAACAAGATTATGAAAACAAAAAATAACAACATCAAAACGCTTGACCAATTTAAAGACAAGCATTACGGAAATATTGGATCAGCGAAACGTGATAAACTTGACAGTGGTTATAAAAACTTTAAAATTGGCGCGATGATTCACAATGCTAGAATTCAAAAAGGTTTGACTCAAGAAGAGCTTGCTAAAAAGACAGGAACTACAAAATCATATATTTCTAAAATTGAGAATAATATTAAAGAAGCTAGGTTTTCAACTTTGCAAAAAATCGTTGAATTAGGTTTGGACGGGCATTTAGAATTGTCGATTAAACTTTAAGGAAAAATAAATAAGTTAAACATAAAAGCGGTTACTATACTTGGTTAGCATGTAAAAAACAAACAAAAAGCGCCTTGAAAGGGGCGCTTTTTGTTTTCATATAATTTCATAAACCGATTTCCTATTTTACACAAATTGAACGTTCAATTGGTATTGGTCCAACTGTCGCGCAAAGGAACGGTTCTGTTAAAAACCAACTTCTCTTTTGTGCTGTCTGTATCCACACAAAAATAACCCAATCGTTGAAATTGAAATCGGTCTAAAACGTTGGCATCTTTTAAACTTGGTTCTACAAAAGCTTCAATAACGGTTAAAGAATCTGGATTTAACAAATCTTTAAAATTTTTATCTTTTTGAGCATCTGGCGCTTCTTCAGTAAACAATCGGTCATAAAGCCGAACTTCAGCTTTTATGGCATGTTTAATGGAAACCCAATGCAATGTGCCTTTTACTTTACGTTGGCTGGCTTCTGTTCCGCTTCCGCTTAAACTGTCTACATCATAAGTACAGTGAATTTCTGTAATTTCTCCGTTTTTATCTTTAACAACCGATTCCCCTTTTATGATATACGCATTTTTTAAACGCACTTCTTTTCCTATAGAAAGTCGAAAGAATTTTTTATTTGCTTCTTCCTTAAAATCTTCTTTTTCAATATAAATTTCGCGACTGAAAGGCACTTCCCTAAAACCTGCACTTTCATCTTCCTGATTGTTTTCAGCCGACAAAAAGACTTCTTTTCCTTCCGGATAATTGGTAATCACCAATTTAATAGGATTCAAAACAGCCATAACTCTCGGTGCAGTTTTGTTTAAATCGTCTTTGATACAATATTCCAATAAGGCAACATCCGTTACGTTATCGCGCTTGGAAATACCTGCAGTTTCACTGAAAGTTCTGATAGATTCAGGCGTATAACCTCTTCTTCGCAAGCCTGAAATTGTTGGCATTCGAGGATCATCCCAACCCGTAACAATGCCCTCTTCAACCAATTGAAGCAATTTGCGCTTGCTCATTACCGTATAACTTAAATTTCTACGGGCAAATTCACGTTGTTTCGGACGCAATTTTGACGGATCGTAAACTTGGTCAATATACCAATCGTACAAATCCCGATGACTTTTAAATTCCAGAGTACATATAGAATGTGAAATTTGCTCAATATAATCGCTTTCACCGTGCGTCCAATCGTACATTGGATAAATACACCAATCATTTCCGGTTCTGTGGTGGTGTCTTTTTAAAATACGATACATAATTGGATCACGCATATGCATATTCACATGTTTCATATCAATTTTTGCGCGCAGTACGTGAGAACCTTCTTCAAATTCACCACTTTTCATTTTTAAAAACAGCGCTAAATTGTCTTCAATAGTCCTGTTTCGGTTCGGACTTTCAGTTCCAGGTTCTGTTGGCGTTCCTTTTTGCAAAGCCATTTGTTCCGAAGATTGGTTGTCAATATATGCTTTTCCTTCTTTTATAAGTTGAATTGCCCAATCGAATAATTGTTGAAAATAATCGGAAGAATACAATTCTTTGTCCCATTTAAAACCTAGCCATTGCACATCATATTTAATGGAATCAACATATTCCTGCTCCTCTTTTGCCGGATTTGTATCGTCAAAACGCAGGTTAACTGGCGCATTGTATCTTAATCCCAATCCAAAATTTAAACAAATAGAAGCCGCATGGCCAATATGCAAATAACCGTTTGGTTCTGGCGGAAATCTAAATCGTAACTTCTCTTTAGCCAAACCCGCAGCCAAATCATCTTCAATAATTTGCTCAATAAAATTCAGCGATTTTTTTTCTTCACTCATAATACAGGTAACTGATAAGCTACAAAAATATTGATTTTTTTTGGCAAATCAACTACAAAAATACGCCGCATATTCAGGAATTTAGTAAAGTCATCTTTTAAAATTAATTTTTTGATAAATCCATTCATAAATTCAATCTTAAAAATATTTTGGGCGTTCCCCGCCAGCTGGCGGGTCGGGCTTTCACTACTCGCTTTTTTTAGTGGTAAAAACCACTAAAAAAGAGCTCAAACAAACCGTTCAATCCCTAACGCAAATTGAATGAAGAATGAATAATTTCAATTAAAAAAACATTTTTTGAACTTCCCTAATTAGTGTTGACCGGTTTTAACGAAATTTCAACGTTCTGTTTTTTCATCATTTTTGCGAAAAAGGCAAAAATGCCGCCAAAACCATATTAATTTTTATTTTCTACCCGGTGTTTAAACACCGGACTACAAACAGTTTACCCCTCTGGGGTATTTCTTATGAAATAGACCAGTATTATATTAAAACTTCCTTTGCTCAAAATGAACTTCAAACTTCTAATATCTAACTTTGAACTTCTCTGATTAGTTAACCGATTTTAACTAAATCTCAATGTTCTGTTTTTTCATCATTTTTGCGAAAAAAGCAAAAATGTTGCCAAAACCATATTAATTTTTATTTTCTACCCGGTGTTTAAACACCGGACTACAAACATTTTACCCCTCTGGAGTATTTCTTATGAAATAAACCAAGTTTGTATTAAAACTTGCTTTGCTCTGAACTTTAAACTTCTAATATCTAATATCTAATATCTAACTTCCGACTTCCAACTTTTCACCCTATATTTGCCCAAAGATTTCAAAATGGGAATTATAAAGTTAAAAAACATCAGAGTTTACGCTTACCATGGCTGTTTGCTCGAAGAAGGAAAAATTGGTTCTGATTATCGCATAGATATTTCGGTAAATGCCGATTTAAGTACCTCAGCACAAAGTGACAATCTTTCAGACACCATAGATTATGTTCATTTAAACCGCATTGTAAAACAGGAAATGGCCATTCGTTCCAAACTGTTGGAAACGGTTGTAAAACGCATTTTAGACAGAATTTTTATAGAAATGCCTTTGGTTGAAAAAGCCGATGTCTCAGTTTCAAAAATAAATCCACCAATTGGCGGAAATGTGGCTATGGTAACTGTTGAAATGAGTAAAGTTAGATAGTTGGAAAGTAGAAGGTTAGAAAGTCTAAAGTCTCAAAAAGTTAAAGACATATTCAACAATTACACGATTAAACAATTAAACGATTAAACAGTCAAACAATAAAAAAAAATACCTAAATTTGCAATCCGATAATGGCGTCTTGGCCGAGTGGCTAGGCAGAGGTCTGCAAAACCTCGTACAGCGGTTCGAATCCGCTAGACGCCTCAAAAAAAACCTAAGCAATTTGCTTGGGTTTTTTGTTTTATTTAACATGATGTTCAACATAAATTCTTGTATAT
>JBAZGP010000064.1:6085-9081 GCA_041652835.1 Lutibacter sp.
AAAATTTATCCTATTGAAACCGGAAACTTTAAATTGGATGGTGGTGCCATGTTTGGCGTAGTTCCTAAAGTAATATGGCAACGCACAAATCCAGCAGATGAAAACAATTTAATTGATATGGCCTTGCGCTGTATGCTTATTGAAGATGGAAACCGACTTATTTTAATTGATAACGGTACCGGAGATAAGCAATCTGATAAGTTTTTTAGCTACTATTATTTCTTTGGCAATTTTTCTTTGGATGCTTCTTTGGCAAAATATGGTTTTCACAGAGATGACATTACCGATGTTTTTTTAACCCATTTGCATTTCGACCATTGTGGTGGAAGCATTCAGTGGAACAATACGCGCACTGGCTACGAACCCGCTTTTAAAAACGCTAAATTTTGGAGTAATAAAAATCATTGGAAATGGGCAGTAGAACCCAATCCGAGAGAAAAAGCTTCGTTTTTAACAGAAAATATCAAGCCGATTGAAGAAAGTGGACAATTGAATTTTGTGCAATTGCCAACAGGTGATTTTATTCAAAATACACCACTTGGTTTTGATGTTTTATTTGCAGATGGACATACCGACAAGCTTATGATTCCACACGTTCAATACCAGGGAAAAACCATTGTTTTCGTGACCGATTTGTTACCAACCGTTGGACATATTCCTTTGCCTTATGTGATGGGATATGATACTCGTCCGCTGTTAACGATGGAAGAAAAAGAGAAATTCTTAAATAAAGCTGCCGATAACAATTATTTTTTGTTTTTCGAGCATGATGCAACCAACGAACTTTGCACCGTAAAACATACCGAAAAAGGAGTACGATTAAACCAAACCTATACATTTAACGAAGTATTTAATTAAACAATAAAAAAGGATGAGAATATTTAAACCTATGTATGTCGCCGCTTTGGTAACAATAACTTTAGCAAGTTGCGGCTCTGTAAAATCTATTACAAATAAGCCGGTTCCAACAATGGAAACCACAGTTTCTATTTCAGAGAAAAAAGGAGCTATTAGCGAAGAACAGTTTAACCATTGGGCGCATGCCGATTTGGTTACAGACACCATTCCAGGAATGAGCTTGGATAAAGCCTATAAATTTATAGAAGGAAAAAAAGGAGTTACGGTAATTGTTGCCGTTATTGATTCAGGAATTGATATTGAGCACGAAGATTTAAAAGATGTGCTTTGGACAAACACCAAAGAAATTCCGGGAAATGGAATTGACGATGACAATAATGGTTATGTTGATGATATTCACGGATGGAATTTTTTGGGTGGAAATGGCGACCCAGCTTATGAACAAATGGAAATTACTCGTATCGTTGCCAAATTAAATCCACGTTTTGAAGGCAAAACTATTGAAAATATAAGCGAAGCAGATAAAGCTGATTTTAAAAAATACCAAGAATATTTGGAAGCTTATAATGCTTCTTCTTCAAGACATTTTCAAACTTTGGCTCGCATGGAGCAAATAGGAGAAAATTTTGCTGCGGTAAAAAAATATTTAGGTAAAGAAACTTTAACGTTGGAAGATTTACAAGGAATCAATACCGAAGACCAAATATTAAAAGCACAAGTAAATGATTTGATGGGTTTATTTGGAAGAGGCCTTGACGAAGCTGCTTATTTGGATTTTTATGCCACTCAAAAGAAAAATAGAAATTACGATTTAAGTTTTAACGGAAGAGCTATTGTAGGCGACAATCCTGAAGATATAAAAGACACAAAATATGGAAACGGATTTGTAATCGGTTCAAAAGATGAAGAATCTCACGGTACGCATGTTGCTGGAATTATTTTAGCTTCACGCAACAATAACAAAGGATTAAATGGTGTTGCCAACAACGCTGAATTAATGGTAGTTAGGGCGGTACCAGATGGTGATGAACGCGATAAAGATGTTGCGTTAGCAATTAGATATGCTGTAGATAATGGTGCTAAAGTAATTAACTGGAGCTTTGGAAAAAGCTTTTCTCCTAACAAAGAATGGGTTTTTGATGCCATTAAATATGCTGCACAACATGATGTTTTATTGGTTCACGCTGCAGGAAATGACAATAAAAATATAGATGTCAAAGACAATTGGCCAAATGATTCTGAAGATAAAATAAACGAATTTTCAGACAATGTACTTACCGTTGGAGCATTGAGTCCTGATTTTAACGAAAACTTACCAGCTACATTTTCCAATTATGGCAAATTAAATGTTGATGTATTTGCACCCGGAGTTCAAATTTATTCAACCATACCAAAAGATGAATATGCAAAATACAGCGGTACTTCAATGGCTTCACCAGAAGTTGCAGGTATTGCAACGTTAATTCGTTCCTACTATCCGCAATTGTCTGCAAGTCAGGTAAAACATATTATAATGAATTCTGGTGTGAAAGTAAACTTGCAAGTGCTTGTTCCTGGTGAAAAAGGCGAAAAAGCAGCATTCTCAAGCTTATCAAAATCAGGAAGCATGGCAAATGCCTACAACGCATTATTGTTAGCTCAAAAAATGACGGAATAAACGTAAAATTGATAATATTATGTTAAAAAAACACACGGTTAAACCGTGTGTTTTTTGTTTTATAAAGATATGTATATATTGCAACTTATAAATAATATACTTCTCATGAAAAGACTTCTTGTATTTTTTATTTCAATTGTTTCGGTGACTGTTTTTGCGCAAAATAACACCTCTTGTTATTGGCAACAGCATGCAGATTATAAAATGGATATTGACGTAGATGCACAAAATTACCAATATAAAGGAACACAAGAATTGGAATATATCAACAATTCACCAGATGTTTTAAATACAGTTTTTTATCATTTATTTTTCAATGCTTTTCAGCCTAACAGTGAAATGGATGCCAGATTACAAACGGTTGTTGACCCCGACAGTAGAATGGTAAATAATATTGGAACTAAAGAAAATCCGATTTATGAAAGCAGAATTGCCAAACTGAAACCCAATGAAATTGGTTATTTAAAGGTGTTATCGTTAA
>JBAZGP010000064.1:9091-12610 GCA_041652835.1 Lutibacter sp.
AAAACGGAAAAGATGTATCATACAGCATAAAAGGAACGGTTTTAAAAGTAACTTTAAATGAACCTATTCAACCAGGAGAAAAGGTAAAATTTGAAATGACTTTTGAAGGACAAGTGCCTGTGCATATCCGTAGAGCAGGTAGAAATAGTGAAGATGGCGTAGCGCTTTCTATGGCACAATGGTATCCTAAAATGGCAGAATACGATTTTGAAGGTTGGCATGCAGATGCTTATATTGCCAGGGAATTTTACGGAGTTTGGGCTAATTTTGATGTAACCCTTCATATCGACAAAACCTATACTATTGGTGGAACAGGCTATTTGCAAAATCCACAGGAAGTTGGTCACGGCTATGAAGACACTTCAAAAAAACTAAACCTTCCGAAGGGAAAAAAATTGACATGGCATTTTATTGCACCAAATGTGCTTGATTTTACGTGGGCAGCCGACCCAAATTATGCGCATGATATTTTAAAAACGGAAAACGGAACTGAACTTCATTTCTTCTATAAAAACGAAAAAAAATATGTAAAAGCTTGGAAAGAAGTGCAGCCTATAACAGCAAAAGCACTTCAATATTTTAATGAAAATATAGGAGAATATCCTTGGAAACAATATTCGGTAATTCAAGGTGGAGACGGCGGAATGGAATATGCCATGTGCACGTTGGTATCAGGTGGTGAAACCTTAAATAATATTGTTGGCACTGTTTTTCATGAATTTGCTCACACTTGGTTTCAACATATTTTGGCTACCAATGAAAGCAAACATTCTTGGATGGATGAAGGTTTTACATCCTATATTTCAACCAAGGCTTCCGATAAAATTTTAAGAGGGCGTGAGGGAGATATTTCAGAAACAAGCTATGCCGGCTATTTCTATGCGGTTAAAAACGGCATTGAAGAACCATTAACAACACATGCCGACCGGTTTAATACCAATGCCGCATTTAGTATTGGAAGCTATACTAAGGGAAGCATGTTTTTATCTCAGCTGAATTATATTATAGGCGAAGAAAATGTACAGAAAACCATTAAAAAATATTTCGAAGATTTTAAATTTAAACATCCAACACCAAATGATATCAAACGAACTGCTGAAAAAGTTTCAGGAATTCAATTGGATTGGTATTTAAACGAATGGATTGAAACCACCCATACCATTGATTATGCTGTTGTAAAGGTTGAGGAAAATAACATTACTTTGGCAAGAGTAGGGCAAATGCCAATGCCAATAGATGTTTCCGTAACTTATGTTGACGGAACTTCTGAAGATTTTTATATTCCTTTAAGAATGATGCTTGGCGAAAAACCCACATCTGCAACCATTATGGAAGATTGGGCTTGGGCACACCCAACATATACTTTTTCTGCTTCAAAAGAGGTAAAGAAAGTTGAAATAGACCCCTCTTTCTTAATGGCGGATATTAGTCGAGGAAATAACGTGTTTGAAAAAGCACTTTAAAACTCCAGAAAGTTATTCTTTAAAATAAAAAAGCCCATAAAATACTGTTTTATGGGCTTTTTTAGTGATAAAATTCTTCCATTAATCAACTACCAATCGAGGTAAACTTTCAGGCAATCTTGTCAATAATTCATAGTTTAACTGTTCACTGAATTCGCTAAAGGACGAGACACTTATTTCCAAATCGCCCTGTTCTCCTATTAAAACCGCTTCATCACCTTTTTCAACCGAATCTATTTGGGTAACATCAACGGTTATCATGTTCATATTTACGGTACCAACAACACACACCCGCTGTCCGTTAATCAATACAATACCCTGATTGCTTAAATTTCTGCTGAAACCATGCGCATAACCTACAGGAATTATGGCTATTTTTAAATCGGAATTGGCGAGATAAGAAGTTCCATAACCGACAAATTCGCCTGTTTTAACTTTTTTAACATCCATAACCCGACTTTTCCAAGAAATAAGGCGTTTTAAAGGGTTTTTGTTTTCTTTCTTCTTGGTTAAATATTCAATTAAAATTTCTTTGTTGGGAAAAAACCCATATTGAATAATACCCAACCTAACCATATCCATTTGAAATTTTGGATAGCGCAATGCCGCAGCAGAACACGCAGTATGCTTTTGCTCAGGATTTAAGCCTGCAGCATTCACCTTTTTAATAACTTTCTGAAAAACATGTTGCTGTTTGTTGATTCGATAGTAATTGGCAATACTTTCTGCACCAGCAAAATGAGTACAAAGTCCTTTAAAACACAAATGAGAACTATTGTTTTTTAACAATTGAAACACTGCAGGAAGTTGATTCATAGCAAACCCTGTTCTGTTCATTCCGGTTTCTACTTCTATGTGAATTTTTGCAATTTTCCCAATCCTTTTAGCTGCTTCAAGCGCTTTTTCCAAACGGTCGGGTTCAAATACATAAAACTCAATATTGTTTTCTATAGCCCATTCCAGTTGTTCATTGTTTATTAAACCCATAATCATCACCGTACTGTTTTCATTAATTGAGTTATAAACACGTAAAGCTTCATCTGCACTAAATACTGAAAAATGATTGATACCACAATTTTCAGCCAGAGGAACAAATACTTCCAAGCCGTGGCCATAAGCATTTCCCTTAACCACAGAAGATATTTTTACGCCATCACCAATAAAGTTTTTTAAAAATTGAAGGTTGTGTTCTAACGCGGACTTGCTGATTTCCAAGTATGAAGTATGGTATATTTTCATGATAAAATTTGTAAACTAATTTGATGGAAGAGTTGAATGCCAACTGGTAAAATTTCATCAGGGAAATCATAATCCGGATTGTGAAGTGCCGGACTTTTTTCACCTGAGCCAATACCAAACATAGCTCCTTTAAAATTTTGTGTGAACAGTCCAAAATCTTCTCCCCATTTAAAAGGAAATTTTCTTTGGAAAAGTCAAAAGACAAACTTGATGCCGCTTCTTTAATTAAGGAAACAGCAACATCATCATTTTGATTTGCATAAAATTCATGAGTCCAAGAGTAGGTTATTGGCATATTGTGATTTGCAGCCGCTTCTTTAATACAACTGATTAATTCATTCGTTAATTTTTCCATATTGTATTCATCCCAAGTACGGATAGTTAGCCTAACTTCACCGTAGCCTGCGGAAATTCCATAAGCGATTTCACCCATTTCAATATGAATGGGTGTTATTAAGGTAAAATCATCTCTATTCGGGTCGTTATTGGAAAGCTTTGCCGATTCCTGTAAAATTTCAGCAATGGCAAGCGCCGGATTTAAACCATTTTCGGGTTCTGCAGCATGTGCTGTTTTTCCATGAATTTGAATAATAATGCTTTTTACACCAGCAGTGAATGAATTGTTTTTCACCACAATTTGGTTTAAAGGATATCCAGGTAAGTTGTGAAAAGCAAAAATATAATCGGGTTTCAGCGGTTTAAATTTTGGGTCCGAAAAAATTGCTTTTGCACCTTCACCGTCTTCTTCTGCCGGTTGAAACAACAAAAATATTTTTCCGATTTTTGGTTTTTGTTCAGTCAGTAATCTGGCCAATCC
>JBAZGP010000065.1:0-12574 GCA_041652835.1 Lutibacter sp.
AGCTGAAGGTTGAATTTTACTTAGAAGATCATTCATTTTTTCTGGTGTAGTCAACCCTTTCTCTAATTTTTTATTTTCAATACTTCTGGAATAATTCTTTCCTTTTTCTGCATTTTCCATACTCACATCTTTCAGAACTACCTCTAATCCGGCTTGAGCACTTACATACGCAATTCCTGCACCCATCATTCCTGCACCCAAAACACCAATTTTAGTATAGGTAACTTTTTCAAATCCTTTTGGTTTTGCTTTTCCTTTAGCTGCGTCTCCAATGAAAATAAATGAGGATCGAATAATATTCTTGGTTTCTTTGGAAAATAAAGTAGCGGTAAAGTAACGCGCTTCTACTTCTAAAGCATTGTCTATGCCGCAAGAAGATCCATAATAAATAGCACTTAAAACATTTTTAATATGCGGCATATTTCCATGAGTATTTTTATAAGCCAGTGCGTTGGCTACGCTAAAAAATTCGGTTACTCCAGAAATCTGTCCAATACCTAAAGGCGTATCGGGTACTTGAAATCTTTTATTGTCCCAAGGTTGTTGAGATTGACCTTTGGTAAGAATCCATGCTTTGGCTAAAGCATTGATATCGGCATCTGGCGCGCATATTTCATTCACCAATCCATCTTTTAGCGCTTGTTCAGCGGTTAATTTTTTTGATTGTGTAATATACTGAATGGCTTTTTGTGAGCCCAACATTCTTAGGAAACGCTGTGTACCGCCAGCTCCAGGAAACAATCCTACAGAACATTCCACCAAACCAATTCTATTTTTAGGATGTGAATTCATAATACGATAATGGCAGGCTAAGGCCATTTCACAGCCACCGCCAAAAGCCAATCCGTTTATGGCTGCCACAATTGGTTTTCCTCCAGTTTCCATTTTTCGCATTCCATTATGGGTTTCCATAAGCATATTGAAACAATCTTCTTTGGATTGATCATAGTTCAGAAACCATTTTAAGTCCCCACCGGATATAAAATCATTTTTAGCAGAATTAATTACGATTCCCTTTACAGCATCATCTTGTAACGCCGCTTCCATCCTTTCAAAAAATTCGGGCATCGTTTCAGCATTCATAATATTTACTGAAGAATTTTCTACATCCCAAGTAATGAAGGCAATACCATCTGCATCTATTTTATATTTTATATGTTTCATTTGGATAAGTCTTTTAGCGGTTAATTAAATGCGTTCAATAATAGTGGCTATGCCCATTCCTCCTCCTACACAAAGTGTTGCTAAAGCGGTATTTTTATCCTGACGTTCCAGCTCATCCAGCGCAGTGCCAAGAATCATACATCCAGTTGCTCCAAGTGGATGTCCCATTGCAATAGCGCCACCATTTACATTGACAATTGAATGATCTATTTTTAGATTTTCCATCAATCGTAGAGGTACTACGGCAAAAGCTTCATTCACTTCCCATAAATCAATATCGGATACATTCATGCCGGCCATTTTAAGTGCCTTTTTTGTTGCAGGTATTGGTCCTTCCAACATAATTAGAGGTTCTGAACCTATTACAGCGCCCATTCTAATAATTGCTCTTGGGGTAAGCCCGAGTTTTTCGCCAACTTCTTTGTTTCCTATTAACATTAACCCAGCGCCATCCACCAAACCAGAAGAATTTCCCGCATGATGAATATGGTTAATGCGTTCTACATTGACATAAGCATCTAATGCCGATTGATCAAAAAGCATTTCTCCCATAGCAGCAAAAGAAGGTTTTAAACCTGCCAATATTTCCAAAGTGGTATTTGCTCTAATATATTCATCTTGTGCTAAATAGGTAAATCCATTAATGTCTTTAACAGGAATCATTGATTTATTAAAATGTCCTGCCAAACTTGCTTTTCCAGCGCGTTGTTGTGAAATCACTGCAAAAGTATCCACATCTTTTCTGGAAAACCCATATTTAGTAGCGATTAAATCTGCAGAAATTCCTTGAGGAACAAATTTTCCAAAGGCAGCATCCGGTTCCATCAACCAAGCTGAACCGTCAATACCCATAGGTACTCTTGACATAGATTCTACCCCACCGGCAATAATTAAGCTTGACCATCCCGAACGTATTTTTGCTGCAGCTATATTCACTGCCTCTAACCCAGATGCACAATACCTATTTAATGATACTGCTGCCAAATGATTACCATAATCAGCACATTGAGCCGCTACCTTTGCCACATTACCACCTTGTTCACCCGCTTGGGTAACACTGCCTAAGATAAGGTCTTCAACCAAAGTGGTATCTAAATTATTACGCTCTTTTAATGCTTTTAATAAAGTCGTTGTGAGTTGAACAGGGCTAACTTGGGCTAAACTGCCTGTTTTTTTCCCTATCCCTCTGGGAGTTCTAACGGCATCATAAATATATGCTTCCATGAAATATTAATTTAAATTATCTAAGTGGTACATTAATTAAAAAAAATATGTTACCGAGTGGTTACAAATATAATTAAATATTTATATTTACCAAAAATTTAAAGACTTAAATAAAATAAAATCTTTAAAATAAAACACAATAAAAGCAGCATTATGAAATTGCATGTAGAACCCAACTATAATTTTGATTATCAAACCGATATCATAAAGGATCATTTAAATAAAATAAATTTACAAGGTCTTTCTGAAAAGGAAATTGCCATTAAATTATACAACCACGTAAGAGATTTTTGGCCTTATTACCCTTATACTTTTAGTTTTAAGAAATCAGATTGGAAGGCGTCAAAAATTATTACCTATAAAAAAGGACATTGTTTAGATAAATCGGTTTTATTGATTGCTTTTTTAAGGGCCAATAATATTCCAGCAAAATTAGGATTGGCAAAAGTTAAAAACCATATAGCAATTGAACAAATAGTAGAGAAATTTGGTTCAGATGTTCTTGTTCCTCATGGATACGTTGCTATTTTTTTAAATAATAAATGGGTAAAAGCCACTCCTGCTTTTAACATTCAATTGTGCACTAAATTAGGTGTAAATGTTTTAGAATTTGATGGAGAAAATGATTCTTTGTTTCAGGAGTTTGACAAAACAGGAAATCATTCTTTTATGGAGTATCTTGAAGATTATGGTACTTTTGATGAAGTACCGCTTCAATTTATGTTAGAATTAATGCAAGAAAATTATCCTTCCCTTTTGAAAAACAACATCAAATTGGGTGATGTTCTGGATTTAAGTCAGTTATAATGAAGAGAGATCGTTTAGCCACCGAAAAGAAAATATACCATGCCTTTTTATCTATTTTAAAAGAAAAAGGACCTCAAGGTGTTGGCATTAATGCAATTGCAAAAGAAGCCGGCGTTTCTAAAGGCCTTATTTATCGTTATTTTGGCGGTTTAGATGGGTTGCTTTTACAGTATGCACAAAAAGGTGATTTTTTTAAATCTTTGTTGGTTTTAGACAATAAGGAGAAAAGTAGCGTAGAAGACTTAAAAAAATTTGCTAAAGAAGCCACCAAAGAATTGCGGGAAAATAAATTAGCTCAGGAAATTTTACGCTGGCAATTGTTGGAAAACAATAAAGAAACAAAAGAGTTATTTAAATATACCAACACACAAGTCGAAAAAATTTTTGCAATTAACGATAAAGACACCTCTCTTAATCATGCTTTTCAATTGATGATTGGCGGTTATGTGTACTTTACACTGCTTTCAAAATTTCACAAAAAATTTATTACAACAGATTTAACCCAAGAAAAAACGTGGGAAAATTTTGATAATGCACTTGAAAAAACAATTGAGCTTTTCAATGAAAAATAACATTTTTAAAAAATAGATTTTGTCCCAAAACGACAAATTGTAAAATGCTTTCGGAATTACCTTATACCACAGCCATTTGAATCTCTATTTCTACTTACTTTAAATCTCGTTCTCCAAAAAACCATAAAATCCTACTTATGGTTAATCTCAATTAAACATTCAATGGCTTTAAGTGATTTTTTATTTTGTCTGCATCGAAAAAATCACTAAATTAGAGTTGATAATTTTTAAGGTAAAGTATTCTGAGATATTGGTAATGAACATTTTTCAGAATTCAATCTACTGGTTTTCCTTTGAAGAATAAACTTGTGAAATAGTATACAGAACCATTGAAAATTCATATCCTCATGGCACAAATTGTTAAAACACTGGTTCCTCTTCCTTCAAACAGAAAATTTTCTGCTCTTGAAATTCTTCAATATACCGTTTTAATTTCTCTTGTGCTTTACTTTGGAAAAACTCTTTTTATACCACTTAGTTTTTCGATGCTCATCAGTTTTATTCTTTATCCGATATGCAAATGGCTTGAAAAAAAAGGCTTCAATAGAATTGTTAGTATTTTCCTTTCCATTTCCTGTATTTTTATTTTATTTGGAGCAATTGTGTACCTATTATTCTCGCAGTTCGAGGCATTTTTGCAGGAATGGCCAGCTTTTAAGATAAAATTTGCAGAAGCTTTAACGCAATTATACGACTTTTTTGAAGAGCAATATGGCATAGATCCTGATAGTTTATCTAAACTTCCAGAAGGTTTGGCTAGTGGCTCGGGTTCACAAATTTTCGGATTTCTAGTAAATACAGCCTATTCAATTTCTATGTCAATATTTTTCCTGATTATCATTCCTGTTTTTTCATCACTCATACTTTATCACCGCCAAATGCTGGTAAATGTGGTGTACAAACTTTTTCCTGCAGATAAGAAGATAACCATTCATGAAATCCTTACTGAAACCATAATTTCGTATTATAATTTTGTTAAAGGCATGTTATTGGTGTATTTAATTGTGGGGATTTTAAATAGTATAGGACTCGCCATAATTGGTATTCCTCATCCATTTGCTTTTGGGTTTATTGCTTCAATTCTAACATTTATTCCTTACGTTGGAATTATAATTTCTTCTCTTTTGCCCATCATAATTTCTTGGGTAACGTATGATTCTATTTGGTATCCATTGGGAATAATTATGATTTTTACCATTGTTCAATTATTGGAAGCAAACATTATATTCCCTTTTGCAGTTGGTAACCGCTTAAAAATCAATACACTTACTATTATTGTGGTAATAATTGCAGGCGGTATTTTATGGGGTGCAGCAGGCATGATTTTATTTATTCCGTTTGTAAGCATTATAAAATTAATTGCAGATCGTACCGAAAGTTTAAAAACATTGTCCTTATTATTGGGAAGTGACAGTCCACCGAAAAATAAAAAAGTCGGTTTTTTCAGAAGAAATAAAAGGTAGCAGGTATTTTAGATTAATTTCCTCACTAAATGGCCATTTTTTCTCAATACTCAAATCTAATTATGCTGCCAATTTCCCAATGCATTAACTTATAAATTTTTTTTAATAACTGAACATTATTTTACGTAGATTCACATTTTAATTGAAATTATGAAATATAGGTTAAGTTTTCTTTTTGGATTCTTCTTTTTAACAATTTCTGCACAGAATTATGTTGATATTGTTAACCTTTCTTATGCAAATACCCTGTTAAACAATTTTGAAAACTCTTCGGAACAAACCAATGTTGAGGATTTTGGCTTGCAATTGACTTTTCCTATTGTGCTTAATAAAAAAGTTGTTTTATTAGCTGGATTATCTGCCAATAATAGTCGGGTGAAATTGAATCAAAATATGCCAGACTATGCTTCTCTTAGCAGGATTAGGTTACAGTTGGGTTTGAATTTAGTGCATTCAGAAAAATGGACAGGAACCTATGTGTTACTTCCTAATATTTCTTCCGATTTTGATAAAGCTTCAAAGGAAGATTTTCAAATTGGAATGCTAACCATACTTACTTATGCAAAAAACAAAAACTTTAAATATAAAATAGGTCTTTATGCAAATACCGAAAATTACGGTCCGCTAATTTCTCCATTATTGGGATTGTATTATATAAGTCCAAACAAAAAATTTGAGTCCGACTTACTGTTACCTGGACTATTTAATATCAATTATCAGATTCTTAAAAAAACAGTTTTGGGTGTAGATTTCAACGCAATAACTTCAAGCTATAATTTACATAAAGACATTCATACTCCTGAGGGTAAGTATGTTGTAAGAAGCTCAAGTGAATTATTTGCCTATTTGCAATTTCAATTCGGAAAATCTTTATATGCTAGGACAAAAGTTGGCTATCCTTTAGGCAGGACTTATAAAGTATTCAACGAAAATGATAAAGTAGATCTGTCTCTGAGTTCCATATATTTTGGAGATGACCGCATACAATTAAACCAAAACTTTGATAGAGGGCCTATTTTTAAGATAGAACTTTTATACAGGATTCATTTTTAAAAAACTGTACGAAATCTTCTAATCATCATCATCATGATGCTTATCACCCGATTTTTTGTGTTTTCTTTCCGATTTATCTCTAAGGCTATTGGGTAAATTATTCATTCTTATGTCATGTTCGTCGGCACTTTTATGGCATAAAACACAGTCCTGAAAATCTCTTATTCCTTCTTTCAAATGTTTACGACTAATATTTTCTATAGAATGTTCATGACAATTGTAACAAGTGTATTTTTTAAAATTATTTTGAACGTGACAAGTGCTACATTTATTAGGGCTATGATCTTTGTCAAGCACAAAAAATTCAGAATGATCAAAAGTTGATGGCAACCATTTATTGGTTGTATGACATTCGTTGCAATTGGTTTTTACTGATTGATGAAAGGTGTCTGTGGGTGATGGATGGCAAGAAATACAATTATCTTTATTGACTCCCTCAATCAAATCATGATTAAACGTAACCAAAGTATTCCAGTTGTTTGTGCTATGGCAACTTTTGCAATCGGTAGAAATTTGCTTATGAAGCTCATTTTCAGGTGTTTTATGACAACTTGCACAATTATTTTTGACTGAGTTTGTTAATAACGAATGTTCAAATTTGTTTAAGGATAAATTTGGACCTTTCCCTTTATGGTCTGAATGACAAGCAATACAATCTTGATTTATAAAGCTTTCATGAAACAAAACCTTATTTGTTTTTAAAGTATCAACAAGAAACAGCGTGTCTTTTCCTATTTCAGAAAGTTTATGGCAAGAAATGCACTTGTTATTTGATATTCCTTGGAAAGGTTGATGGCAAGAGAGGCATTTATTGCTTAAATTTTGATGTCCTTGTGACAATTCACCAGGATTAATCATCACATTGGCATATAAATAAGTTAGAACCACACTCCCAATAATTAAATATACAATGAGTAGTTTTTTCATGTGCTGAAGATGATAATGGTAATAATATGAATTAAGGTAAAAATACCAAGAAGTAACGTTATTGGTATATGAAACATCCTCCATTTTTTCATTAAATCAACCGTAACTGAATCCATAAAAAGTTTTTTATCTACAGCTTCTTTATCCATTCCTTCAGTAATCAAAAGTTGTCTTTTTTGTTTTAAATCTTCATTCGATTTTTTTAACAAGTATTTCCCTACCAACCCGCTTGCCACTGATATTAGCAACATTAAAATGGCCAACCACGGTAAAATGGCATTAAAATGAATTCCCGCATGCACAAGAAGTATTAATGAGCCTGCCCAAGCCAAGTATTCATGGGATACTAATAACTTTTTAGGCGATCCTGATTTTATTAATTTTCGCTTTTTTAAAGAATATATAAACGACAAACTAAGTACAAAAGTGCCAGCAAAACCAAGATAACTTCCATTTAATGTCAGTTGAAGTTTGTGCAGAAAATAATCTATGGCAATGGTTGCAAAAATCATTAAGGCATACCACTGAATAAAGGGAAAAGTATATTTTATAAAAATAGATTGTTTCATGGTTTTATGCGGGTTGTTTAGGCTAATTTTAATGATTAATCGTCATCATCATCCAAATTCTTGTCAATTTTATTATTGTTTTCTTGAATATTGCTGTTTGCCCTAATTTCAGAATGGCGTATTTGTCCTCCCAAATTACCAACTTGTGCAAAAAGCGCAAATGTTGCTATAGAAACCACCAATGTTATTATAGATATTGTTTTTGAAAAGGATAATTTTTTGACGATTGCAAAAAAGTTAAACAAAGACAGTATTCCCAATAAACCCATTAACCAAATCGCTTTTTCTGCTAATTCTTCATGTGCTTCAATACTATTTTCTGAAACTCCTGCAATATTTTCAACGGTATCAGCGGCTTCTTCTCCGGTTAAAAAAACGGGAATTGTTAAAATAGACATGATAATAAATGTTGCCAAAGCTACTTTTGTAATTGATTCATTTTTTGAATAAATACCATAAGCTAAAACAAATACACCAATTATGGTTCCAATAATTGGGAAATGCGTTAATAATAAATGAAGATGAGTTGCGTCCATAATTTTATTTTTTTCTGTTAAATTTACATTATTTTTAATTATTTATCAAAAAATCTCGGCCTTAACCGAGATTTAATTCAAACAAACAAATAAACCTCTCTTTAAGACAATTTCGTCAATTTTATAAATTTCTCTGCACTGGTCATAGATATTCCGCATCTTTTTGGAGTTGTAGTTTGATACGTATTACCACAAGTTGGGCAAATAAAATAAACTGTTGGCAACGACTTAACATTATTGCTTTCTAATGCAGCAAGCGCTCCTTTGTACATTTAAAGGTGTTTCAATTCAGTTCTGTAAGCATAGTTTAAACTTATTCCTGCAATTTCGTTTTTAGCGGCTTTAGCAGTAACCATAAATTCTGGATACATTTTGTTGGACTCGTAACTTTCTCCTTCAATAGCATCTTTTAAATTTTCTTTTGTTGAATTTACCGTAAACTCAGGAGTAATTTCAGGAACTGTTTGGCCAGCTTCTTCCAAAACTGCTTTATGATTGTTTGCGTGTATATTTTCTGCTACAGAAGCGGCATGATACAACATGGCAATTTCGTGAAATCCTTCTTCTTCAGCCTTTTTACTGTATGCTGCATACTTTGCACTTGCAGTAGTTTCTCCTTTAAAAGCTGTTTGTAGATTTGTTATTGTTGCTGCAGCAAAATCAACAGTTGGTTCTTCAACTATTTGTGCAACAGGCTTTTGCAATTCATCTTTTTTCTCTGTTTTACCTGTGCAAGATTGAAATATAGCTCCCGAAATTGAGGCTATAAACATTAAAATAATTACTGATTTTTTCATGTTAATAAAATTTTAGATTTTAGATTTAATAAAGCAAATGTAGGTACAGGTATATTTAAATTTCCTTTTGGAATTCTTAAAATACGCTTAATAAATTAAAGCGAAAATTGAATTTAAGTTTGTATTAGTTATTAAAATCGGGCAAAGCCAACTCAATACCAACGCCGTGGCTATAAACCAATTGACCGCCATAATATCCTGTTTGGACAACTGATGCCACCAATAAAGCGTATAAGAAAATTGCCACCGATTTTACCTTATTGTTTTGAACCTTAAAAAAATAGATAAGAACACTAAATAGTGCCGTGATTATTGATAGCCAAAGTGTAATTAAAGCAGCTTGTTCGTGCAATTCCATAGGAGCTTTTAGCGGACCTTCTTCTATGCCCTCACCTGCATAACTACCACTAATGTATGCTGTAATTGCACCTAAAGCACCAACCAATAAAAGATAAAAAGCTACCTTTTTGAAAAAATCTTTTTTAATGAAGATTGCTAAGAGTTCCGAAAAAAATCCTATCACAAGTAAGGCAATCGGAAAATGAATAAGTATAGCGTGAAGATGTGATGCTGGAATCATAATTATATAATTTTAAAAAAGCAAATATCTGTCAACTATACTTTAAGAATAGTAAAGGGAATCTTAAAATTAGCTTAAAATTATTTTTTATAACTTCTGTAATTTTGGGGTTTTCTAAATCTTGAAAAAATAATTAACTGTCTCTTCGTGTTGATGAAATAAACGCCTGTTAACATTACGATGGCTGCAACAATAGACTGAAAAGTTATTTGTTCCTCTAAAAAATACCAACCAAGTAACATCGCAATTATCGGATTTACGTAGGTTGAAGTCGCCACTTTTTCTGGTGAAACCGTTCTTAATAAATAATTAAATGCAGTAAATGCTACGATGCTTCCGAATATAATAAGTGCCAACATAGAAACCTGAACTCTTCCGCTCCATTGTGAAGGAAATGTCCACACTTCACCAAATACCTGACTTGCAATCATCAATGTAATTCCTGCAGTTAGCATTTGATATCCGGTGTTTACAAAAAAGTTTGGAGGAAGATCGGCTTTTGAAACAAATATGCTTCCGTATGCCCAACTTATAATACTTATAAAAATCATAATCATTCCCAACAAAGTTCCTTCCTGATTAATAAACTCTTTTTGGCCCACCAATAAAAATATGCCAACCATACCTAAAATAACACCAACTACAGACATTGTTTTTATTTTTTTTCCTTCAAAAAAACGCATTAACAACAACACCACTAAAGGCTGTGCCGATGATTCCAATGCAGCAAAACCGCTGTCAACATATTTAAGTGCCCAAACAATAACGCCGTTTCCAAATGATAGAAATAAAAATCCCGCAATAATGGCATTATACAATTGCTTTTTGGTAACACTTAATTTAAGCCCTAAAAACAAAGCTATTATGAGTATTAAAGTGCCTGCAATAGTAAATCGGATAGAAGCCAGCATTAAAGGAGGCAGCTCAGAAACCGCAATTTTATTTAAAAGATATGTCGAGCCCCAAATAACGTAAATAGAAAAAAACGCCAAAACAATGAGAAAAGCTGGGCTTCTTAATTTGTTCATATCAAAATTTTACTGATTTAAAAGGTGGTTTTCAAGAGGTCAATATTAAGAAAAACCAATCTATTATTTTTACTTATTATAGTTTTTAATTTTAATTTGATATTCTCTTGACTTTTATCAATTGATGGCCTTCCTAAAATAAGTTTGTTCTCTTATTCACTCGAACTTCTTTTCTTTTTATTTGTAGTTTCCTGTGTTGAAACAACCTCATTTTTATGTTTCAACACATAATTGGCCATCATTTTTTCAATAAGTTCCTCTTTGGTTAAATGATGAAATACCATTTTAATTTTATCTTTTAAAGCCGAAGAAATGTCATGATCAGGTTTGGTTTTAAAGAGTTGTTTTGCCCACAAAATCATATTATTTTCTTCAATGCTTTCTGAATCTGGTTTTTTAAATTCCTTAAAATCGAGGCCTAATTCTTCCTGAAATTCTTTCAGTTTTTCAATTTCTTCCTGCTGAATAACAGTTAGAGAGAATCCCTTTGATCCTGCTCTGGCAGTTCTTCCACTTCTGTGAACATACAATTCTGCAACATCAGGCAGGTGATAATTCACCACATAAGAAATCTCTTTTACGTCGATTCCCCTTGCAGCTAAATCTGTAGCTACCAAAATATTGATAAAACCTTCTCTGAATTGCCCCATAATTCGGTCGCGAATAGGTTGGGACAAACTTCCGTGTAATGCGCCTGAAGAAAATCTGTTTATGGCTAAATTTTTGGCTAATTTATTAACGGCTGCTTTTGTTTTGCAAAATATAATTCCGCGCTCTCCTTCTTTTGAGGTTAAAAAATGCATCAAGACTTCCAATTTTTCAATAGGCTCCACAATTACATATTGATGGTCAATATCCTGATTTCCCACAGTTTCCATATCGGCGCTCACTTGTACCACATGCTTAGACATATAGTTTTGCACCAATTGTTTGATGGTTCCCGGTAAAGTTGCAGTGAATAAAAATGTTCTTTTCTTTTTTGGTAACTCAGCGCTAATTTCATCCAAAGCTTCTTTTAGGGAAGTTACCATTTCATCAGCTTCATCAAGCACCAAATAGTTCGCTAATTTTATATCAATCGCTTTGCGTTTTATTAAATCAATTAAACGTCCGGGAGTTGCAATTACAATATGGGTGGTTTTCGACAAACGTTCAATTTGTGGGTTTATGGGAATTCCCCCACACACTTCAGCAATAGAAATCTCGGGCAAATACTTGGAAAATGCTTCCATATTGCTATAGATTTGATGTCCTAATTCCCGTGTAGGCACTAAAATTACCGCCTGAATATTTTGGTTATCCAAATCTATCAATTGCAATAAAGGCAATCCGAAAGCAATGGTTTTCCCAGTTCCTGTTTTAGCCAAACCAACAAAATCATCAGTTTTTGTAAGTAAAATTGGAATTGTTTTCTTCTGAATTTCTGTAGGTTCAGAAATACTTAAATCGGCTAAACTTTTTAGTAATGGTGCTGAAATTCCTAAATCGGAAAATTGTTTTGACATAAAATTAATTTTGGCAAAGGTAATCAGTCTTAAGTCTAAAAAATAATTTATCTTAATGATAAAAAAAATAGCTTACACGTTGCATTATTAACCTAAATAACGGTTATCCTTACTTTTTTGTTTTTTAATTTACTGTTATTTAGCATTTTAATTAATTCGTTTGATTTTACTGCAGCTACAGAAACAAAAGCGCAATCTTGTTTTAGTTCTATAATTCCCAATTGGTCATTACTGAGTTTTCCTTGTTTTAGAAACAATCCAGCGATATCTCCTTTTGAAATTTTATCTTTTCTTCCTCCAGAAATAAATAAAGTTTCCCATTTAGAAGTTTTTGGTATGGGTTTATTTT
>JBAZGP010000066.1:0-12532 GCA_041652835.1 Lutibacter sp.
TGTTATTACCTTTGGATCTTTTTCAAAATAAGGTCTCTTAATATCGATATTTAAAAGCTGTTTTTGCGTCAGTTCATAAGCAACCCATTCGGCTTGTTCGTATTTTTCATTATAGGAAAGTGAATAAAATTGATGATGAACAATTTGACCAGTTGTTGAAGTTGGCAAAAAGTTGAAATTGGAAATATTTGATGCTTTTGTAGAAACTTCCGATTCAAAAGCATGGCCATTATAAAAATAAGAACCTATAGCGAACAGTAAGGTTATAATTGTATAAATTACCTTTCTATTTTTCACTCTTCAACATAATTTCTTGAAAATTTTCAGTTTTTGGAAGACCATCAAACATGGTTATAAATTCTTCAGGAGGTGAAGTCAATTTTCGTTTTACCAAATCTATCCAAGCGCCATACACTTTTATTTCTGCGGAAAGTCGTCCTGCTTCATTATAAATACGATGGTTAAAACGCCAGCGTTCAATGCCTTTTGAAATGCCTTCCAGTTCCATTTTTACGGTAATATCTTCCCCAATATGAATTTCTTTATAAAAAGAAGTTTCTTCTTTAAATAAAATAGGGCCAATGTTTAATTTGGCAAATTCATTTATTGAAAGTCCGTGTTTCTGGAAAAATCGCACCCTAACTTCTGCGGCATAATCATTATAAGCTGTGTGGCGCATATGTCGGTTTGGGTCAAAATCCGACCATTTTGTTTTGAAGGTAATTTCGAAATTCATTGATAATTTTTTGAGGGGCTAAATTAGGGTTTAAAGTTTTGTTTTTATAAAATTAACGCAAAAAAGTACTAAAAAAATTTCACCGTTTTTAATTTGTTTTTATAAATTGAATGGTTGGATTTTTTAGTAAATTCCCTCAATCTTTTACATCCAAAGCATCACGCAAAGCATTACCAATAAGCATAAAAGCCATAACCAAACTCATAATGGCCAACCCCGGAATTACTGCCAAATAGGCTTTTCCCAAAATAATATAACTGTAATGGTCTTTAATCATGGCACCCCAAGAAGGTATTGGAGGCTGGGCGCCAATTCCCAAAAAACTCAAGCCGCTTTCCATTAAAATAGCTCCGGCAAAGTTGGCTGCTGAAATAACAATTACAGGCGCCATAATATTGGGCAAAATATGTTTAAAAATAATTCTGAAGTTGGAGAAACCCAGTGCTTTTGCGGCTTCAACATATTGCATTTCTTTGGCGCTAATCAATTGTCCGCGCACCACTCTTGCCACTTCAACCCACATGGTTAAACCAACGGCAATAAATACTTGCCAAAATCCTTTTCCCAAAGCCAAAGTAATGGCAATTACCAAAAGAAGTGTGGGAATGGACCATGTAATATTGATTAGCCACATTAAAAACGTATCAATTTTCCCGCCGAAATATCCAGCAATCGCTCCAACAAAAATACCAATAACCAATGAAATAAATACAGCGATAAAACCGATGGAAAATGAGATTCTTGTTCCAATTAGCATTCGGCTCAGCAAATCTCTTCCATACTTATCGGTTCCTAAATAGAATTTTTTTGTTTTAATGAAATTTGATACGTCTTTTTCCTGAAATTTTGTAAGCGGAAATGTTTTTGATAAACCTTCAACATTGTTTTCAGTATAAGTTTTAATGGTCAGGATATTCTTTGAAATGCTGTAATTTGAAATTGGAATTTCGGTTTGTTCGCTTTTTTTACCGAATAACAGCGTGGTGAAAAAGGATTGATTTATTTTTTTTTCTGAAGGAATAGCGAGCATTAAAACTTCAAAACCCGGTTTTTTAGAATGAATTTCCAAATGCATTTGATTTGCGTTACTGGTGTTGTCAGGCGCTAAAACATAAGCGAATATCGCGATTAAACCACACAAAATCACAAACCAAAAACCAAGCACTCCAAAAGTGTTTTTTTTAAACTTCTGGAGTGCCAGTGCTGATAATGAATTTACTTTAGTTTTCAATAGTTGTTGCTTTACAAGGGTAAAGTTACGCTATTTTTAAAATTAATTTTTAACCAATTGGTATTGTGGCTTTAATTTTAATTCACCGAGCACATTTATCGCCTCTTCAACGTAAATATCTTTTTTTAAATTTGCGTGCCAAGTTTCACGTTTTTCAGCCAAATCTTTATCAGTTGTTAATAGAGATTGCTCATAAAGCGGTGAGGTATATGTTAAATTGGATGTGTATTCGCCAATTTCTTTAAATTTTAAAGATTCATTCTGGTGCGATTCTAAATCATTTTTGTAGGTATTAAAATTCAAATAAACCAAAGTTTCGTCTTGTGATTTTTTCAACCATTTGGCATTTTCATTTATTAATTGAAAGTATTTATTATCTTCAATTCGTTTTTTGCTGTTGTCAATTGTCAATTCATAATTTTCGTAATTATTCCAAAGCGCATAATTTGCCGCAGGAACTTTATCAAATTTTAAGGCATTTTTTGAATCGCGTTCTCCAATTTCCATATACGTGTATCTGTCTGGCAATATAACATCTGAATGTACGCCTTCCATTTGTGTTGAGCCACCATTAATTCTATAGAACTTTTGAATTGTGATTTTTAATGCGCCTAAATCTTCATTTAAATTATGGTATTTATTTAAGTCCAATACACTTTGAACAGTTCCTTTTCCATAAGTTTGCTTGCTTCCTATAATTATCGCTCTGTGATAATCCTGCATAGCCGCCGCAAAAATTTCTGAGGCGGAAGCCGACAATTCATTTACCAAAACCACTAAAGGGCCGCTCCATTGAATTTTAGGATCTGTATCATTTTTAATTTCGGCTTTTTGGTCTCGATATCTCACTTGTACAATAGGTCCTTTGTTTATGAACAATCCGCTGATTTCTATTGCAGTTTGAAGTGAGCCACCACCGTTATTTCTCAAATCCAACAGAATTCCTTCAACGTTTTCTTTTTTCAGGCGTTCAATTTCCTGAGCCATATCTGTTGCTGAGTTTCTGAAATTTTTTTCGTCGAAATCAATATAAAACTTAGGTAAATTAATAACGCCGAAAGTTTTGCCGTCTTTTTTAATAATGCTCGATTTCACAAAGGTTTCTTCAAGTTCAACAACATCTCTAATAATTGAAACGACTTTAATGGTGCCGTCTATTTTTTTAAGGGTCAATCTTACTTCCGTGCCTTTTTTGCCTTTAATAAATTCAATGGCATGGTCTAATCGCATACCAACAATGTCAACAGGTTCCTGATTTCCTTGTGCTACTTTTAAAATAAGATCGCCAACTTCCAATTCACCAGATTTCCATGCCGGACCGCCTGATATCAATTCGTCAACTCGGGTATAATCATTTTTCTTTTGAAGTCGCGCGCCAATACCTTCTAATTTTCCCGCCATAGAAATATCAAACTGTTTTTTTACGGTTGGATCAAAATAGGTAGTATGTGGGTCGAAGGTTTCTGCAATGCAATTCACATAAGTAGTAAACCAATCGGAATAAGTAAGCTCATCAATACGTTCATATAAATCATTCATGCTGCTTAAAGTAGCTTCCCGTGCTTCTATTTCAAGCGAATCCTTTGATTTTTTGATATAGGTGCTGTCCGCTTTGTATTTATCTTCCTCATCGCTTATTTTGTCATACAAACGAGTAAGTACGTTAAGTTTCAATTGCTTATTCCAGATATTTACCACTTCATCTTTGGTTTTGGGATAGGGTATTTTTTCAGAATCAAGTTCTAAAGTATCATTAGCTTCAAAATTAAATTTGTTGGCTAAAATTTCTTTATAATAGATTTTGGATTCTTCGGTACGTTGCATAAAACGTTCATAAACCAAAAAGAAAAATGTCAAATCTTCATTATTGATTTGATCATCAATTTTAGTTTTATAAACTGAAAATTCGTCAATATCGGATTGTAAAAAATAGCGTTTGGAAGGATCCATTCTCTCTAAAAATTCATCATAAACTTTTACGGAAAAGGCATCATCAATTTGTTGTGGCGCATAATGTCCCTGAATTAAAACATATTTTAAAATAGTTAATAAAACTTTATCTTTTGGGTCGGTATTCCTAATGGTTTGAAAGCTTGTAAATAAGCTGAAAAAGAAAAGAAATGGTAATAAAATTTTAAATTTTCTAAGCATCATCGGTCTTTTATATATTGTATTTTTTAAGTCACTAAAATAGTGCCATTATTTTAATTGATTCACTAATTTAACTTTTCTTTACAAATCAAAACCTAAATTGCGAAGATTTTTGTATTTTGTTGTTAAGAAGAGGAATTAATATTTACAATAGTAGTCAAAATAATAGCTTAATTAGGTTTACAAAATGTTAAATTTTATATTATTTAAACTAAATAAAATAACATAGATTTGTTGTTTAATTTGAAAATGATGAATAAAAAACCTTTGATTTTAGTTACCAATGACGATGGAATTACAGCACCGGGAATTAGAGCCCTTATTTCGGTGATGAATGAAATTGGCGATGTGGTGGTAGTTGCACCCGACAGTCCGCAAAGTGGCATGGGACATGCGATTACCGTTAATGAAACTTTGTACTGCAATGAAATAAAAATTGATGACGGACCCCAAAAAGAGTACCAATCGTCTGGAACACCTGCAGATTGCGTAAAATTGGCTGTTAGTGAAATTTTAGACAGAAAACCTGATTTGTGCGTTTCTGGAATAAATCATGGGTCAAACTCCTCAATTAATGTCATTTATTCGGGTACTATGAGCGCTGCGGTGGAAGCCGGCGTGGAAGGAATACCAGCAATCGGATTCTCATTGCTTGATTATTCATGGAATGCTGATTTTGAGCCTTTAAAAAAATATGTTAAAGAAATAGCTTTAAGTGTGTTGGAAAATGGGTTGCCAGATGGCGTTGTGCTCAATGTAAATTTCCCCAAAAGCACCACTTTTAAAGGCGTAAAAATTAGCCGGCAAGCACGCGCAAATTGGGTGGAAGAATTCGATAAAAGAATCAATCCGCAGGGAAAAATATATTATTGGCTTACCGGAAAATTTGTGAACATAGATAAGGGTGAAGATACAGATGAGTGGGCATTGGCAAATAATTTTGTTTCTGTAGTCCCTGTTCAATTTGATTTAACGGCGCATCATTTTTTGCAAAAATTAAACAGCTGGAATTTGTAATTTAATCTTGAAAATGAATAAAGATACATTTATCAAAAAGGAGTTGCTTATTGGCTTTTCAATTGCCTTACTGGCAACATCTTTTGGTTGCTATATTTTTATTGAATACTTTTCCACTGTTGATTTTTACCGAAGTTTAGAGTTCATAAAAGAAGGTAATCTGGAAGGGAAAGTATTGGTTTTAGGCGCAATTGCAAATTTTTTTGTGTTTTTTGTATTTTTAAAAAAGAAACAAGATTATAGGGCTAAAGGCGTTTTAATTGAAACTTTTTTAATTGCATTTATAGTATTGTTTTTAACGTTATTTTCTAAGTAAACACCATATGAAATATTACATAATTTCTGGAGAAGCCTCAGGAGATTTGCACGGGTCCAATTTAATGAAAGCACTAATGGAGAAAGATACCAATGCTGAAATTAAATTTTGGGGAGGCGATTTAATGCAGCAAGTTGGTGGCACTTTGGTAAAACATTACCGCGAATTGGCGTTTATGGGCTTTGCAGAAGTTGTTATGAACATCAGTGAAATATTTAAAAATTTAAGCTTTTGTAAAAGCGATATTCTACAATTTAAACCCGATGTTTTAATATTAATAGATTATCCCGGTTTTAATATGCGAATTGCCGAATTCGCCAAAAAAAACGGAATTAAAGTTCATTATTATATTTCTCCCCAAATTTGGGCTTGGAAAGAAAATCGTATCAAAAATATTAAACGCAACGTTGATGAAATGTATGTGATTTTGCCTTTTGAAAAGGATTTTTATGAGAAAAAACACAATTTTCCGGTACATTTTGTAGGACATCCTTTAATTGATGCCATTTCCAAAAGGATACAGGTTGATGAAAATACCTTTAGGGAAACACATCAATTAAATAAAAAACCAATTATTGCATTATTGCCCGGAAGCAGAAAACAGGAAATTATAAAAATACTTTCGGTTATGTTAAAAATTGTGGATAAGTTTCCAGATTTTCAATTTGTGATTGCAGGTGCGCCAAGTCATGATTTTGGATTTTACGAGCAATTTATAATCAAAGACAACGTGAAATTTGTACCCAATAAAACACACGATTTACTTTCTGTTTCCTACGCCGCCATTGTAACTTCAGGTACAGCAACCTTAGAAACGGCTCTGTTTAAAATCCCGCAAATTGTTTGTTATAAAACAAGCTTGGCTTCCTATGAAATTGGTAAGCGTTTGGTGAAATTAAAATTTATTTCTCTTGTAAACTTGATCATGGATAAAGAGGTGGTAAAAGAATTGATTCAGGATGAATTGAATGAAAAGAATTTAGAGCAGGAGCTTCATAAAATTCTTGATGGCTACCAACGCGCACTAATTTTTATGGATTATTATGATTTGGAGAAAAAGCTTGGAGGTAAAGGTGCTTCTAAAAAAACAGCAGAATTAATCATACAAAAAACGTTGAAATAAATTAATATTCCAACGTCTTTAAAGTTTAGGTTGTTTATCTGAAATTATTTACAAACAGCTTCCAAAGTATTTTCAATATCGCCAGGAGTACTCATAATTTTCATAAAAGTTCCCATAGTTAACTCGGGCCAATGTAATGCCAATCTGTATTTTCCGTGAAGCATTGTTGCTTTTTTTCCTTGTAAAATAATTTCATAAGGCATTGCAGCAATATGGTCTTCCCCAATAATTGGTAAAAAATAGGCTTCTCCTTTTTCTTTATTTTGTAAACCAATACCAAATACAGCTATATTTTCTTTTTCATACACCAATTTATAAACGAGCATTGTGCCTCCTTTTTTAGCGTTTAAGTTGGCCTCAATTATTTTTAACCCTTCTTCAAATGATGAAAATTCATTTAAAGTTACAGGATCGGAAAAGTAAGGCATCATTATTTTATAATGATATTTTTTCAAATTTTCAGCTTTTACTGTTCCACCAAAAGGTTTAAATTCATTGCCAACTGTTGAAAAAGTTGTTTTTAAATCAGTACCGAATTTTTGAAATGTGCTTTTATAAGTGTTGTAATTATCTCCCAAATACGCTCGTAAAATATATTCCGGATTTGTATAGGATAGGGTTACTTTTCCATTTTTTGAAACCAAGCCAACTTTAAAAACTGCGGCAAGCGCACCTCTGTCTGTAACTTTAACAACGGTATTTTTTAAATCGGTTCTTGTAAAAGCAATCACTTTTAAAGTACTTTTGTTTGAAGGATTGTATGTTCCTAAAATTGTAAATGAATTGTCTTTTAATGCTGCTGTAACTTTATCGGAAACTTGCTGCATGGTTTCACTTGATTCCCCAATTTTAATATAAGGCGACAAATTTTGTCCCATTGAACTAAAGCTGAAAACAAAAATGAAAACACTGCTGAAAATAAATTTTATCATAATTTTAAGTTTAAGAATTAGACAAATTTATTCTATAATGAAGGGGCTAATAGTGATATAAATCATATAGTAAAAATTTCTGCTTTTAAATTAGAGTTCAAATAAAATGCAATTAAATTTTAATTCAACTATTTTCAGTAATTTTATGGTGCTATGATGAAGTTTTTGAAATTTATACCAGCACAACTTACCTTCTTTTTAACAGTTGGAATTCTCTTTGGAAATTATTTCAGCATTTCTCCAAATCAATTGGTTTTGGTTTTTGGTGGATTAATGCTCCTATTCACTGCAGTCTATTTTTATAGTAATAAACAATTTCAAACGCCTTTCTTATTTCCCATTTTGGTTTTTTTGCTTTCTCTTTTTGTAGGTTTGGGCAGTATTACGTTTAAAAACCAGTTAAACAACAAAAATCATTACACCAAAGAACTTCAATTTTCAACAAATAAGCCTGTTTCAGCTTTAATTTCAATTAGAAATGTATTAAAATCCAGCGTCTATTACGACAAATATGAAGCGGAGGTTTTTCATTTAGATGGCAAAAAAACCATAGGTAAAATTTTAGTCAGCATTAAAAAAGATAGCACGCAAAAGCAACAAAAAGTAGATGATTATTTAGCGGTTAAAACGGTCTTTAATTCGATTTCAGAACCTTTAAATCCCTTTGGTTTTAATTACAAAAAATACCTGCAGCAGCAACAAATTCACCATCAAATTTATATTGAACATTGCCAATTTTTAAAGTTGCCGAAAACCAAAACATCACTAAAGGGAATTGCAGCCAATATTAGGGAAAATATAACAAACGCATTAATTGGGTGCGGATTTAAAAATGATGAATTGGCGGTGGTAAACGCACTTATTTTAGGTCAGCGGCAATACTTAACAAGCGAATTGCAGCAAAGCTATGCAGGTGCTGGAGCCATTCATATTTTGGCAGTTTCAGGATTACATATTGGTATTATATTGCTTATTTTAACGTTTGTTTTTAAGCCCTTGCACTATTTTAAACACGGAAAATTAATTGCTACAATACTTATTATAATTTTGTTGTGGATGTATGCCATAATTGCAGGTTTGTCAGCTTCTGTGGTTAGGGCAGTGGCCATGTTTACGGCAATTGCCATTGCAATGTTTGTAAATAGACCTTCAAATGTGTACAACACATTGGTTATTTCCATGTTTTTTTTGTTATTGTTTAATCCGTATTATTTGTTTGAAGTTGGCTTTCAATTGAGTTATATGGCTGTTTTCTCCATTGTATGGATTCAGCCAAAATTGGTTCATTTGTGGAAACCGAAGTTATGGTTGTTTGATAAATTATGGCAATTGTTAACGGTTTCAACGGCAGCCCAAATGGGTGTTTTGCCTTTAAGTTTGTATTACTTTCATCAATTCCCGGGATTATTTTTTATGTCTAATTTGGTGATTATACCAGTTTTGGGCGTTATTTTAACTGTTGGAATTGCAATCATGGCACTTTCTGTTTTACAAATTGTGCCTCAGTTTTTGGTAAATGCTTACATTTTTATTATCCAACAAATGAATTATTTTGTTGGGTGGATTGCCAACCAAGAATTTTTTATTATTAAAAATATTTCGTTTTCATTTTTGGTAATGATTGCTTTTTATACCTTTTTGTTTGTTGTTTTAAAATGGATTGAAAAGAAGGTTTTTTATCGTTTTGTGTTCGTGTTAATTTCAATTGTATTCATCCAAACTGTTTTTATTTTTGAGAAATATAAGCGGGAATCAATTCATGAATTTATTGTTTTTAATGAAAGTAAATTGACTACAATTGGCGAAAGAAACGGCAATAAGATTCGTTTTGATACTTCGGTAGATTCTTTAAAAAAAATGTCTAATTTTAAAATAGCTTATTCGGTTGGCGCAGGATTGGGTGAAATTCTTCCTTCAGGAAAAATAAAAAGCATGTATTTGTTTGGTGAAGAAACTATTTTAATTGTGGATAGTTTGGGAATTTATAGGTTTAATTCCCTAAAACCAACGGTTGTTATTTTGCGACAATCGCCAAAAATAAACTTAGAAAGGTTGCTTAAGCATTTGCATCCAAAAATAATTGTTGCAGATGGCACAAATTATAAAAGTTATTTGAAAGTCTGGGAACAAACCTGTATCAAAAATAAAATTCCTTTTCACAATACCATGCAAAAAGGAGCTTTTGTGTTGGATAAATTAGAAGATAGATATTAAAAGTTAAAAGTTAAAAGTAGAAAGTTAAAAGTTAAAAGTTAAATATTAAATATTAAATATTAAAAGTTAAAAGTTAAAAGTTAAAAGTAGAAAGTTAAAAGTAGAAAGTTAAAAGTAGAAAGTAAAATATTAAAAGTTAAAACGAACCAATACACAAAATAATTTAGGCACTCCAAACTCAAAACTTTTACTTGAGCGTAGCCGAATGGCACAACTCACAACTCACAACTCAAAACAACTCTTGGCACTAAAGCTTATTCCTTAAATTCAAATTTAAAATTAGCGGAATAGGCATCGAATTCTTCTTGTGTTGTCAATTTTTTATAATCGTCATTATAAAACATTTTCAAATAGAGTTCCAATTGATTTGGCGTTCTGTAACCTGTTAACGGTGTAATAAAATTTGCCTGCTCATCTAAAAACAATAAGGTCGGATAAGCCCTTACGCCAAAATAACTTGATAACTCGTGTGGGGTATTTCTTCCTGTTGACTTGGGGTTAAAATCTGGATTGCTAAATTTTTTGCCATTAAAATTGACAGTTTCATTTCCTTCAGCATTAAATTTAACCGCGTAATAGTTTTTGTTCATATAAGCGATTAAATCGGGATTGGAAAATGTATTTTTATCTAACATTTTGCACGGCCCGCACCAAATAGTGTAAGCATCAACAAATATTTTTTTAGGCGTAACTTTCTGTGCATTAACAGCTTCTTCAAAACTCATCCAATTAATCTGTTGGGCGGAAAGTGACAGGCTGAATAAAGTTATTGTAATTATAAGTATTTTTCTCATCTTCATTTATTTTATATTTCTTTGATATTTAAGGCAATAATGTTGCCAAATTTACAAAGTTTTTTAAATTTATTTTACGCCGTGCATTAATTTTTTCAATACCGGATTTAACGATAGTGCGATAATACCTATAATTACTGGTACAAACGTAAATATTAAAAAGAAGGTTGAGATGTCATATTTCTCTGTAACAACGTCAATCATAGCGCCCATTTGTCCCGATGTTTTGTTGCCAATAGCCAATGCCAAATACCAAACGCCAAACATAAAAGCAATCATTCTTGCAGGCACCAATTTACTAACGTAGGAAAGTCCAACCGGTGATACGCAAAGTTCTCCCAACGTATGAAAAAGGTAGGCGAGTATGAGCCAAACAATACTTACAGACGCTGTTTTTGCGCCTTGCGGAATTCCAGAAGCGCCAAAAGCCAGAAATGCAAAACCAATTCCTAAGAAAAATAAACCGATAGCATATTTATTTGCGGGTTTTGGATTGTATTTGCTTTCCCACCATTTAGAAAATAAAGGTGCAAAAGCTATGATAAACAAGGAATTTAAAATTAAAAACCAAGTGGCCGGAATTTGAATTTCATTATCCTTTTTTTGTACAACTACAGCTTCAATATTCGTGTTAATTAAGCTGGCCTGCTCGGTGGTTAAATATTTGTAATTTGTTCCTTTTTTATCAATATCAATAATGGCTATTTTATCGTTTTCAACAAAATCATTGGCGGAACGAATTACGGTGGTATTGTTTACCAAAATTGCATTTTCAGGAATTGTGGTTTCAGCAGTTATCGCAAAATCTTTTATGGTTTCTTCGCCTTTTTCATTGGTTTCTTTAATTTGATAGGTTTTATAAGTTATTTCATAGGAATAGGTCGTGAAATTGGTATTGACTTTCCAAATAATCAATCCCCAAATAATTACAAAACTAAATCCCAACACCATATTCGCCCATAAATATTTTTTAAAGGTTTGTTTGAAAAATAAGAAGAGCACCCAAGTAATAATTGCAATTGGCACAACAGTTATAATAACATCTACAATATTGAAAATCATTGCTGAATTGCCAGATAATATTCTGCTTGTATAATCTTTTGCAAAAATACTCATAGAGCCGCCAGCTTGTTCAAAAGAAGCCCAGAAGAAAATAATAAAAAAAGCAAAAATGACCACAGCAAACATTTTATCTCTTGTAACCGCGCTGTATCTAACAATTCTTGATCCCAATAGGTATAAAAATAAAATAAGCGTAATGATAATGGTATAACTTGAAACATCAATTCCGCCAAAACGCAACAAGTTAAAATCACTGATTTTGGATAATGGGTCATTAATAACCCAGGTTAAACCAGCAACAGCAATGATAACAATAAGAACTTGGTCTATTAAAGTAAACGGATTTAACTTGTCTTCAACTTCGGTATTTTCATCAATTTTAATGGTTTTGTCTTCTTTGTTCGGTTTTTTTCCTACTTCACCAAAAATTCCTTGTGCTAACGTAAATTGAAGTAAGCCCAGCAGCATAAAAATTCCCGCCAAACCAAAACCCCAACTCCAGCCAAGCATTTCGCCCATATACCCACAAAGCATAATTCCCAAAAAAGCACCAGCATTTACGCCCATATAAAAAATGGTGTAAGCGCCATCTTTTTTCTCTGGAAAATCTTTGTAAAGTACAGAAATGAAAGAAGTCATATTTGGTTTAAAAAATCCAGTACCAATAACCAATAAACCCAAGCCTGTATATAAAAAAAATGGATTGGATTCAATTGCCATACTGGCGTGACCTAAAGTCATAATTAATGCTCCAATAATAATGGCACGTCTGTTTCCTAAATATTTATCAGCTAAAATACCACCAATTATTGGTGTTAAATACAATAAAGCGAGGTATGTTCCATACAAAGTCAGGGCATTTTCACGAGGCCAATCCCATCCGCCAATTCCCAAAGCACTCACTAAAAACAGCACCAATAATGCGCGCATTCCATAAAATGAAAAGCGTTCCCACA
>JBAZGP010000067.1:0-12411 GCA_041652835.1 Lutibacter sp.
TTTTTAAATACCAGAAGAAATTAATTTTTTCCATACCCATAGCAACCACACCTGCGGCAGAACCTATAATTAACATGCTTCCTCCAGTTCCAGCAGAATAGGCTATAAAATGCCATATATGACTGTCTAATGGCTCTTGAAACATTCCCATACTTGCAGCTACCAAAGGTACATTGTCAATTACTGCCGAAGCAACTCCCATTAGCATTATAACAATATCCGTATTTGGGATAATTGTTTTTAAGGCTTCAGCACCCAAAAACAACATTCCTAAAGTTTCCAATGCTGCCACAGCCATTAAAATACCAAAGAAAAACAGAACGCTAGCCATTTCTATTCTTCCTAAAGATCTGTGGACAGGATTTTGGTACGCTTTAACTTCTGCTCCCTCTTCAACATAAAGACTAGAAATAGTAAAAACTTTTTTACTATAAACTTCAGCAAAAATACCAACAACAGCCAATGAAAGCATCATCCCAACATAAGGCGGTAAATGGGTAATGGATTTAAATATAGGCACAAAAATAATAGCTCCTAAACCAAGATATAACATCGTTGGTCCATACTTGTTATCAGAACTTGCATCCAATTCCAAATTTTCAATATTTCCTCTAAAAGGCTTCATAAATGATGCAATAAATACCGGAAATGCAACACAAACCAATGATGGTATAATTAAATATTCCATTAATTTAGCGGAAGTCACTTTTTTACCAATCCAAAGCATAGTAGTGGTAACATCGCCAATTGGAGACCAGGCTCCACCAGCATTTGCAGCAATAATAATTAAACCTGCAAAATACAACCGTGTATTCTTATCATCGATAATTTTTTGAAGTATGGTTATTAATACAATTGTTGCTGTTAAATTATCAATAATTGAAGAAAGTATAAAGGCTAAACCCGCAAAAATCCACAATAATTTTCTCTTGCTTTTTGTTTTAATAAAATTTTTAAATGTTGCAAATCCATCAAAATAATCGATAATTTCAACAATGGTCATGGCACCCATTAAGAAAAATAAAATCTCAGCGGTTTTACCTAAATGATGAAGCAATGTTTCTTCCAATAATTGACGTCTTTCCCCCAATGAAAAATTAGCAAAACCCTCTACCAATTTATGACCTGCAGAATCAAACCAATTGGGAAATGTATCAATTCCAAAGGCCACCAAAGCCCAAAGAACAGCCATCATCGCCAAGGCGGGAATAAGCTTATCAATCTTTAGATTGTGTTCCAAGGCAATGGCCAAATATCCTAAGATAAAAAGTATAATAATAATTGTTTCCATTTTTTATTGAAGTTTAAATTAATTGTTTTAAGGCTATTTCAAAGGCAGCTATACAAATCTGCTTTTTACTTGGATTTTTTTTATGAGTATTTTCCAATGCATTTTTTATGGTTGTTGAAATGTCACTAAAAATAGCTTCATCTTTCATTGGCAATTCAACTCTTGATTCCATCAAATATGCAAAAACCCTAGCAATTCCACAATTTGAAATAAAATCGGGAATTAAACTCACTTGTTTATCGGCAAATTCCATAATAGGCCCAAAGAAAATTTCCTTATCGGCAAAAGGCACATTTGCGCCTGAAGAAATAACTTCTAAACCGGATGCGACCATTTTTGTTACTTGATCTTGAGTAACCAATCGCGATGCGGCTGCAGGAACAAATATTTCGGCAGGTAAAGACCAAATTTTTTCATTAATTTCATCAAACGGCATCATGTTTTTGGCAGTTAATTGATTGCCGTTTTTGTTTAGAAACAAGGTTTTCATTTCATCCAGTGTAAATCCGGCTTCATTAATTAGGCCACCGTTTCTGTCAATAATTCCAACTACTTTTGCCCCCAATTGTGTTAAATAATAGGCAGAAGCGGAACCTACATTTCCAAATCCTTGCACAATGGCACGTTTTCCTTTAATGGAACCGCCATAAATATGGTAATAATGTTTTACGGCCTCAGCAACGCCATAGCCTGTTAACATATCAGCAACCCTAAACTTTCTGGACAGATCGGGTGAATATTGGGCATCTTCAATCACTTTTGTTACTCCAAACCTCAATTGGCCAATTCTATTAATTTTTTCTGCTTCCGTAGGTTTAAAGTGTCCATTAAAAACACCTTCCTGCGGATGCCATACACCGCAATCTTCTGTCATTGGAATCACCTCGTGAATTTCATCCACATTTAAATCGCCTCCAGTGCCGTAATAATGTTTCAATAAAGGCGTGACAGCTTTATACCAGCGTCTTAAAACTCCTTCTTTTCTGGGATCATTCGGGTCAAAATTAATTCCTGATTTTGCACCTCCAATTGCAGGGCCTGAAACGGTAAACTTAACTTCCATAGTTTTCGCCAAGGAAAGCACCTCATTGATATCTAACCCCATACGCATTCTTGTTCCTCCGCCTGCGGCACCACCTCTTAAAGAATTTATAACCGCCCAACCTTCTGCTTCAGTTTCTTGATCCTTCCAATGGAAAACAATTTCGGGTTGTTTATTTTCGTACTTTTTTAATAATTCTTTCATCCTTTTATTTTAACAGATTATGACTTTAATTTACCATTTATTCTAAAAAAATTTACTTGCTGTTTTAAATACAATTTCTTCCAAGGGAGGTCACATTTGTGTCATAATTTAGTTGTTAAGCATTAATAATAAAAGGTGATTAGGTGCAACAAATATAAAAAAAAATGATGTGCTAATGTAAAGATTTTTCATAAGTTGTGGTCTTTTATTCCCGCAAAATCTCAATTAATACATTCTCTTAATTTTTAGAGCGAAAACTTTCTTAAAAAACAAAATATTAGTACCATTTCTAATTATTTAGTAAATTTTATTCATTTATTATTAATCTTGGCATCTGTTTAGCCAACTACTTCCTATTTTTATTGAATATGTAAAATTTAACTTAAAAAAGAATTATATTTGAACAAAAAATAAATTTTATATAAAAACTCTTATTAATTATGGATTTTAATTTGACTGAAGAGCAGATAATGATACGCAATGCTGCTCGTGATTTTGCTCAAACTGAGCTTTTGCCTGGAGTAATTGAACGCGATGAAAAACAACAATTTCCTGCTGAACAAATAAAAAAAATGGGGGAACTTGGGTTTTTGGGAATGATGGTTGATCCAATTTATGGTGGAAGTGGTTTAGATACGGTATCTTATGTGTTGGCAATGGAAGAAATTTCGAAGATTGATGCCTCAGCTTCAGTGGTGATGTCGGTCAACAATTCTTTGGTTTGCTGGGGATTGGAAACTTATGGTACCGAAGCACAAAAACAAAAATATTTGGTTCCACTTGCAAAAGGAGAAATTATTGGTGCTTTTTGTTTAAGTGAACCTGAAGCTGGTTCCGACGCCACTTCACAGCGCACAACAGCCATAGATAAAGGAGATTATTATTTATTGAATGGCACAAAAAACTGGATTACCAACGGAAACAACGCAAGTGTATATATTGTAATTGCGCAAACTGATGTTGCAAAAGGGCATAAAGGAATTAATGCTTTAATTGTTGAAAAAGGAATGCCAGGTTTTGTAGTTGGAAATAAAGAAAATAAGTTGGGAATTCGTGGATCTGATACCCATTCCCTTATGTTTAGCGATGTAAAAGTACCTAAAGAAAATAGAATTAGTGAAGATGGATTTGGATTTAAATTTGCCATGAAAACACTTGCTGGAGGTAGGATAGGAATTGCTGCCCAAGCTTTGGGAATCGCTTCCGGAGCTTATGAGTTGGCATTGAAATATTCTAAAGAACGCAAAACTTTTGGAAAGGAAATCAGCCAACATCAGGCAATTGCATTTAAATTGGCAGATATGGCAACTTCCATTGAAGCAGCAAGACATTTATGCATAAAAGCGGCTTGGGAAAAAGACCAACAACTAAACTATGATTTAAGTGGCGCAATGGCAAAATTGTATGCCGCAGATGTAGCAATGAACGTAACCGTTGAAGCCGTGCAAATTCACGGAGGTTATGGTTATGTAAAAGAATACCATGTGGAACGTTTAATGCGTGATGCCAAGATTACCCAAATTTATGAGGGAACTTCTGAAATTCAAAAAATAGTAATCTCAAGATCAATATTGAGTTAATCCTATCTCCTTTCCAAAGGAAATGGAGTTTGATTTGAAATTAAATAATATTTATAAAAAAACCTGTAAAGTATGTACTTCACAGGTTTTTTTGTTTAAAATAATCGAAATATTAAATTCCCAATTCAGTAAATAATTCTTTTATTTTGGGATCGGATGGCCTTGGCGCATCAGCATCAACAATATTACCTGCTGCATCTATCAAAATAAATCTTGGTATTGCATTTATGTTATAATCCAAAATAAATTGAGATTCAAAATTGTTGTCTGCATATAACTGTATCCCACCCAATTGTTCAGATGCAACCATATTTTTCCAAGTTTCATAAGCTTCTGGTTTATCAACAGAAATACTAACAAACTGAATATTTTTACCAGTATATTCTTTTTCCAATGCTTTCAAAAATGGTATTTCAGCTTTACAAGGTGCACACCAAGTTGCCCAAACATCGATATAAACATATTTTCCTTTTAAATCGACCAATGAAGTTTTTCCACCTTTATGGTTTTCATAATTTGCAAACACGGGAGAAGCTTTCCCTTTTGCTAAATTGGTTAAGGCTTCATGCATACTTTGATAGTTGGATTCAATATAACCAAAAAACATTTCATCGTTTCTGGCATCCATTGCAATAATTAAAGAATCTAAATCTTTCGCTTTATCTTTATAGCCTTTTAATTCTAATTTCGCTGCGGCAAGTTTAGCATCAAAAGCTTCTTTATCCAAAGTAAAATAGGATTTAGGGTTTGCGTTGTCACTCATATAAAATGTGCGTTTATTTTCCATAAAATTATTAGTTCCAGCACCTTCGCCTTTAAACAAAACGCCATCGGATAAATTTTCACCTTTAAATTCCAGATTTAAATCATATCCGTTTTTAAGGAATAAGGTAATCCGATCTCCGCCATTTGAAATGGCATGCACACCATCGATAACTTTTAGGGTATCCGAAAATGTACCATCGCTATTTACAGTAATTTCTTTTGAAAAACCTCTTCCCTGAACAGTTAATTTTTCAATGCCTGGGGTTTTTAATTTTCCATTTAAAGTTACGTATTCCTTTTTTTCTGTTTTACAAGATACTATTGCAAGAACTGCAAAAAGCAAAATTATTTTTTTCATTAGGTTATTATTAAATTGTATATTAAATATTAAGTTCACTAAATAATCTGATTAATTTTCTGCTTGAAGGTCTTGGGCATTTGCGCTCACAATATTTCCGCTTGGATCAACTAAAATATAACGAGGCGTTGATTTTATTAAATATTCCTGCACAAAACCTGATTCCATATCATTATCTGCAAACAACTACAGAACCTTAACCATTTTCATTTTTACAGGAAAATATGGCAAGAGCGGCTATCAGTAAGCAAATTTTTTTCATATTCAATGCTGATTTTACTAAATAATTGGTAAATATAAAACATATTGTAGAATAAAATTTATTTAATATTACTTTAACAAATTATTTGCATATTCTATTAGGATTGTGGAATTTTGATGGCTCAAAACACCACCATGGATAACCTACATTATATCAACTCAAAGCCTTTGGATTTTACTGCGGTAAGCAATATTATTTTTACTGAAAAAAATTTAAGACTTTCACCGGAGACTATTGAAAAAATTGATAATTGCCGCTTATATTTAGATAAAAAACTCGAAAAACATGCTGCTCCAATTTATGGAATAAATACCGGATTTGGATCTCTTTGCAATGTAAAAATTGACAACCAAAATTTGCAAAAACTACAGGAAAATTTAGTGATGAGCCATGCCTGCGGGACAGGAAAAAAAGTGGATGCATCCATCGTTAAATTAATGCTCTTTCTGAAAATTCAATCGTTAAGTTATGGCCATTCTGGAATTCAAAGAGAAACTGTAGAACGCCTTATCGATTTTTACAATAATAATATTATTCCAGTAGTCTATGAACAGGGCTCACTGGGCGCTTCAGGCGATTTGGCGCCTTTAGCTCATTTATCATTGCCTTTAATTGGCAAAGGCGAAGTTTATTATAACAATGAAATTGTTGCAAGTGAAGTTATATTAAAAAAATTTAATTGGAAAAGTATCAAATTAAAATCGAAAGAAGGATTGGCTTTGTTAAACGGAACCCAATTTATGAGCGCTTATGGTGTTCATTTGATTCTTAAATCGTATAAACTTTCTTATTTGGCTGATTTGATTGGTGCAATTTCTTTGGATGCTTTCGATGGAAGAATTGAACCTTTTAATGAACTTATCCATTTTATCAGACCTCATAATGGACAAATAAAAACAGCACAAAGAATTAAAGAATTCCTTGAAAATAGCGAAATTGTTGAACAATACAAAGAACATGTGCAGGATCCTTATTCTTTTAGATGCATGCCTCAAGTTCATGGCGCAAGTAAAGATGCACTAAACTATTGTAAAAAAGTTTTCGCTACTGAGATTAATTCGGTCACCGATAATCCCATTATTTTCGCAGAATCAAATGAAATAATTTCAGGTGGAAATTTTCACGGACAGCCTTTAGCTTTAGCTTTTGATTTTATGGGTATTGCTATGGCTGAACTGGGAAACATTTCTGAAAGAAGAACCTTTCAACTGATTTCTGGACAACGGAATTTACCTCCATTTTTGGTAAAAAACCCCGGTTTAAACAGCGGATTAATGATTCCCCAGTATACCGCCGCAAGTATTGTAAGCCAAAATAAACAATTGGCGACACCCGCATCTGTAGACTCGATTGTTTCAAGTAATGGACAAGAAGATCATGTTAGTATGGGAGCCAATGGCGCAACAAAAACAAAACAAATTGTTGACAACGTTGAAACTATTTTAGCCATTGAACTGCTAAATGCTTCACAGGCTTTGCATTTTAGATTGCCGGCAAAAACAGCACCATTTTTAGATTCGTTTTTGGAAATGTACAGAAATGAAGTTCCCTTTATTGAAAATGACACCATTTTAAGTACAGAAATTAAAAAAACAGTTTCGTTTTTAACCAATACGACCATTGATAATGAAGAATTGTTTTTGTAAACAGATCTATATATAAATAGTTATGAATCAGGTAAATGAATTTTAATTAAAAAATAAATCATACGAAATACCACAAAAAGAAGTTTAATTTTCTAAGTTTATAATTAAAAAATATCTATATTTATTTCAATGATTCTATTATTTTTTAGGTATTCCTGATTTATTGTGATTTTAAATTCATTCCCAATCCGGCATTGTCGCATCTGGAAACAGTAAAGTTCTACTATCAACAGAAATTATAAAATCTAAATTCAACTTATAAATTGATTTTAATGATAATCCGTCATTGGAAGTATTTACAAAAATAATTTCTGCCTCGTTAGGTGAAAATCTCGGATCTAAATCTATGGTTCCTGCCGGTTTATCAACGGATAAATCTTTTGATGTACTTGTTACAAAATTGTAAACAAAAATACGCGTATCCAATTGTCTGTTATTTGGACTTTCAAATCCGGAAACATCCCGAGAGTACAATAATAATTTATTATCCACAGAAATATTAAGACCTCCTGCAGCTCCGTTAACTCCAGTTAATACGGTTGTTAATAAATTGCCGGACATATTAATTGTAAATATCGACACCCCATAACCTGTTACATCATTTGTTTTAAGGGCTATCATACTTCCATCGTTGCTCCAATCACATTCTGTAATAAAACTTCCGTCAATGGTTTGATAGATCTGTTGTAATCCACTGCCATCTTTATTAATGCTATACAATTTATTGTAATGTGGATAAATTAATTTCTCTCCATTTGATGACCAAGAAAAATCAATCTCATTTAAATTAGAGCCTGCAATAGGCACTGCTGACGTCACTTTAACTATATTGGAACCATCTTGATTCATTGTATATAAGTGAGTCTCATTATTAAAGGTTCTTAAAAAAGCAATCAAGTTAGAGGTTTGATTTTTTCTGGGTCTCCAACTATTCTTATTATCTGCTGTTAATTGCACTTCATTTTCGGGAGTGGTATCATCTTCATTATAATTTGCCGAATAAATTACATTGTTGCCATTTAAACTCTTTTGAACATAAAAATACCTATTTTCAGGATTTACTTTGGTTTTAAATGAACTAACCGTACTTAAAACTTCCGAATTTATACTGTCATTGGCTGTAATTTGCCAAAAATACTTAATCCCATACTTTAAATCTGAAACTACATACGAAGTGTCTTTTAAAGATTCAACCTTAATAACGTCATTATTATTGGCATTCTTAATTTCAAGCCTATAGGTAATGGGGTCTTTTTCTGGATCTTTTGAAGACCAAATTAATGCAACAGAAAGTTCTTGTTCTTCAGCACCATCTGCTGGGGTAATTAATATTGGAGTTGACGGAGGCCTATTTAAAGCTGTTTCGTCCTCCATTTCAAAAATTACGTTTACTGTTAAACCAGCACTAACTGTTGCCGGTTCGAAATTTGTTAAATACCCTGCTTTCGCTACACTTACTGAATAATCTCCTGCTTCCACATCTTCCATTATAAAATATCCATCAGCATCAGAAAAAACGGTGTTGTTTTTTGGACTCAATGTTACTTTAGCATTTTCAATTGGATTAAAACTCTTTGCCTCAACAATTCTGCCGGTAATGGTTCCCATCCCAACTAAATCTACAGTATCTTCATTACAGCCTATAAAAAAACTTAATGCAAAAATCATTACTGTTTTAAATACTTTTTCCATCTTTATTTTTTTTATTATTCAAAAATTATAGACTTTACCCTTTTATATGGCTTCCCTAAATAAAAATTTAGCCCAATACCGACTCTCCAAAAATAATCATTCCTTTTTCCGCTCACTAAACCATCTAATTTATCGTTGAACATCAAATTTTGTTCTCCAAAAATCTTAATCCCCAAATTATTGACCGGCAAATATTCAAATCCAATGCCATATTGAAATTTGCCTAGTGTTTTCTCAAGACTTCCGTTGGAAGCAATTGCACCTATTCCCCCATAAATAAATGGCGTAAAATTATCATAGGGTAAAGCGTTGTATTCCAAATTCATATCTGCCGTAAAAAATTCATCCTTAAATGCTTGCTCATTTTCCAATTTTAAATATCCCATTCCAACATTTACGTTAAAATTTGGTTTTTTGAAAAAAAACATCTTTATAGAGGTGTTGATTGCAATACGTGCGTTTGGATTTGAGTAATCGCCATCAATATGTGCGGTACCACCTGAAAAACTAAATGCACTTCTTCCTCTTCTGTCCTCTAATTTTCTATCATATAACACTGTTGATTCGGCTTCTTCCACCTCTTTTAAATATTTTGCCTTTATTAAATCAGCAACTGGCTGGCCTCCTTGCGGCATCCACAATCCGTCAATAATCCCTTCAATAATTAAGTTTTCTACAGCTTTATCAATGGCTTCTTTTACTGCCAATTGAGCTGGTTCATTTTTTGTAACACCCGTTTCTACCTCCAGCAACCTTCTTAGGCTAACATACCGAAATAAATTGGCAGATATTCCTTGTGATAATATTGTTTTTGAAACATACACATTTTTTAATATCTGTCCGCTTGAAGTTGACACGGCTCTTAAATAAACAGTTATTCTGTCTTCTCTATATTCTGTTGAGCCTCCAGCTCCAAAATATCTGGCCCCGAAACCGCCTGTGATAATATTTGAGTCGTAAGAAACAACTCCTCCTTCTAATATTATTCCGGCAAATAATAAGGGTGGCAATGAGGTAACTTGCTTATCTTCTGAGTTGGCCGCATATTCTTGTCGAGTGGATCTTATGATTTGCCTTTCATTTAATAAGTTCCCTATATTCTCGCGTTCAATTGGCGTAAACCATTTTGATTCTTCCAATGATTTTAACAAAATAGGGGTTCCCCCTTGGGTGACTGCAGTACTGAAAGTTGATAGGTTTTCTACTAATTTATATTGACCGGTTTGGTCTCTGAATTTATAAACGCCAACAACCATTTCTTTCATTGGCAAAATTCCTTTTAAAATGCCCTCACTTGAAGTGTTCTCGCCAATTCTAGCTTTACTGATGTCAAATGGTTGATTAAAATACGTACCGCAACTTGTAAATAACGAGATAAAAAAAAATAATAAAACTTGTGGGTAAGTCTTTTGCATGAATTAATTGTTCTTTATATTAATTAGGAATTGTAATTTGTGTTTGCTCACCTGTTTTGGTATCCAAAATATTGATAAGCAGTCCTCCGGTTGTAGGTGAAATATCTAACACTAACGAGCCAAAAACAAAAGTCCCAACACCAAGACCTTCATCGCCTATTTGCTGCTGAAACAAATCTCGTGACAATGAATTCAATAATTGCCTATTTAAACTTTCTGTGAAATTTTCTAATTCTGTGGGTTGGCTATAATCAGATTTGCTACCTTCGGTAAAATCGTTTTGCGCTGTGGCACTTGACAACATTTGTTGATAATTAAATGTATCGCCACCAAAAAATGGATTCATCGGTTTGTAAATCAAGTTTTGAGAAAAAACAAAACAGGGAAAACTTAACAGCACTATAATTAAATTTAGCTTTTTCATAAAATCAAAATTTTTCATATTTAACTTAAAAGTATTAAACAATTCTTATATTCTACTGTCTTTGTACAATAATTTTCGTTGGATTGCAAATTGATTGATATTTTGTAAGGTTGTTCTCACTGCCGATTTTAAAAATTCTTCATCTGGTTGCCCCACAAATTCATATATTGTCTTATCATCAACTTCAACGGTAATGATACTACCTCTTCCAAAATATGGTTTCTCCTTTATAGTTATAATAAATGGATACTGACTCCCCGAAGTTGAATAATCCTGATAAAAATAATCATAAAAATCTTTCCCTATTTTTGTAATCACATCTTCAACAACAACTCCTTTTATTTCAAATTCGCTTTCTTCAACCACTTCTTTTTTTTTGCGCTCAGCCGAGTAAATTATTGCAGAATCTTTTGCCACTAGGACTTCATCTTTCCTTAAAAATAAATAAACTTTGACTTCATCATCTTTTTGAATATTGATTTTTAAAGTCGATAATTCTTTTTCTTCACCTGGCGCTAAAGAAAATTCTCCAGATTGGTTGTTTTTGGAATAATTTCCTTGTGCTCCCTTTTTTAATGAAAACAACACATAAGAATATTCATCCTTAAATGTGGGTTCACTATTTTGGGCAACAGCTTTAATATCAATCATATTATCTACAACTTTCGCCACAATTTTAGCGCGCACGCCTTCCTGAGAAAAAACTGCTGTCGCATTAAATATCAGTAGTAATAATAATATTTTAATAATGACGGTTTTCAAAATATATAATTAATAGTTTTTAATAATCAAGGTCTCAAAATTTGCTTTTTGAACAATGCCTATGTTTTTTATTATTGAGTTCTCTCCATAGATTAGTAAAGAATTGGAGTTTCCTTGTTGAATAATATTAAGGTTGGATGGAGAACTGTTGTAATAATTTATAAACTGATACTCATTATTATTTCCAATCTGATTAACTGTTTGAACGTTATTAATACCGCTTTTAATATCAATTTGGTTGCTGTTCCCTACTTGATTCAATAGGATAGCATTATTTTGAGATTGAATGGCTGGATTTAATCCCCTATTTTCCAATATTAAAGAAGCTTCTTTATTTGTTTGAAAATATTGATTAATGATATAGGTGTCTTCATTGGTTTGTTGTGCATGGGCTTTTATAGTAAAAAGGCCAATTACAAATAACAAAATTAGTGTTGTGCTGATATAATTTTTCATGACAATTCAAATTTAAGAAAAAAAGGGGAGAAATCCCCCCCTTTTTCTCATTTAACTTAAAATGATATTCGTTTTACTTTTATAAAAAACTATAAAGAGTTTTGCGTAACGACAGCATTGTTCATTCCTCCAGTTTGGATAATTGTACCTATATTTAAACTACCTGTTTGAGACATTAATCCTGTGTTTGAATTTCCAGTTTGGTAAATATTTCCATCATTTAGATTACCATTATGTGTTTGCATATTAGCAATGTTAAGGTCACCAATCTGTATAGTTTCACCATTATTTAAATTACCTACATATTGTCCTGTAAATGATTCATTTTTATTTCCTGTTTGTGTTGTATTAATTATATTATTATCTCCATAAGTTTGAACAGTAGTATGTTTGTTATAATCACCATTAGATACCACTTTTGCATAATTATCTGAAGCTCCATTCCATTTTTGTTCCATAGATCCAAATCCATAATTTCCTGTTTGTTCTAATATTGCTGTATTTCTGTTCCCGT
>JBAZGP010000068.1:0-12225 GCA_041652835.1 Lutibacter sp.
TCCTTGTATTAGTAAGTTTTCTTTACCTTTAATGGGTTTAATATCCCAAGTTCCCATTTTGTCAGCAATTAATTCGGCATTGTTATTATTTACAATAAATGTACCCGCATTATGCCCGCAAAAAAGGGTGTTGTCAATTACTTTTAAGCACCAAACCTGTCCGTTGGTATTTTTTATATAATTAAAATCGTCATTTGAATTGACATTTTTATAAAATAAACCCTGATTGCTGCCCAAATAAAGCTTGTTATTAAAAATTGCTGAAGTGTAAACTGTTCCTAATTTTCCGTGAATGTCATTATAAACACTAAAAGGAGAATTGTAGTTTATAACACTGATACCATTGTCTAATCCTAGCCAAACATTATGCTCGCTGTCTTCAAACATAGACAAAACAGTATTGTTATTTAAACCGTTTTCCTGATTAATTTTATCGATAAGATTTCCGTCAATATCCAAATGATAAATGCCGTTAGTTATCGTACCAATAACAAAACTTCCATCAACCAACTGAAGGCTGCTGTATACACTTTTTGATGCAATTTCATTGTTAAGTGGAAAATCCCAATTGGAAAGTTTTTTTTCTTCATCTAAAAAGTAAAACCCCTTATCCTGTGTTTGAAACAGGATTCTTTTATGGTGTATGAAAATATTTACTATAATATTATTTTGTAAAATAGGATGATTTGAAACTAAAACCGGCTTCCCATTTTCAATTTTATAAATGCCTTCATTCATTTTTTGATAAAAAACACTTCCGCTAACTTTAAAAACTTTTGGTAGATTGGTTTTAGAATTTATGATGTTAAATTTTTCATCAACCGTATTATAAATGTAAATTCGATGTAAAGATTGAAATAAAATCCAATTGTCAAATTCTATAATATTCCAAAATTCTTCTTCAAGCAAAGGTTCTTTAAGTTTTTCACTTAAGGAATAGTAAACTAAATTTCCAAACTCATTTTTTATCCAGTATCCAAATTCCATATAAGAACCCGTGTAAACTCTGTTGCCAATAACATTTACTGAACGTAATATGGTGTTATTTGGTGAAGGATATAATTTCCAATCGGCGCCGTTAAATTCTAACAATCCACTATTATTGGCCACATAAATATATTTTTCAGAAGACTGGGATATAGACCAATTTTGGTTCTCAGCAGCATAAACTTTTGGTAAGTAATTTTCAATAGGCGGCAACTCCTGGGCTTCTATAAATATAGAAATCAAGAAAATGAATAAGTTTAAAAAGAAGTATTTAACGGATTTCAATGCTGAAAAATATAAATATTAATTTTAGTTACAATATTACAATTTTTTTACAACTGTTGTTTAGCGATTAAAGACTAATATTTAGAAAGTAAATTTCATTTAAGAATATATTTATTTCGTAACTTGTTCTCTTTTTCTCTTGCTTCTTTTTCGATTATTGCGAACGGATATAAATATTAAATAATAAAAAATGAGCCAATTTCTTTTTGAACATAAAAATAATAAGGTATTACCTTTTAATAAATTTTTAATTAGAGTCGCTCACTATTTTTTATTTTCATTATCCAATGAAGCCCTTGTTTGTATAAATAATGATTCAATGGCTACTATTGGAAGAAAAAAGGCCGTTGTTGATCTTCCTAATTGGAAATTTCAAGGCACTTTTGCCTGGTTGGTTTGGATGTTTGTGCATATTATGTCATTAGTTGGGTTTCGAAATAAATTGATGGCATTTTTAGATTGGATGACTAATTACTTAACCTATGATAAACCGCTTGGATTAATTATCAGACCTTATAAAAGAAAATAAAACGTTTTCAATGAAGATTTTAGTTAATTCCATAAAAATTAATAAAAAGCTAATCCTACAAATTGCGGTAGGATTGTTATCTGTTTTTTTGGGAATCTATTTTATCAAACATGAAAAGGCAGAACTTGGGGAAGTGAAAATCGTCTTGATTCAGGCCAATAAATGGTTATTGCTTATTGGGATAGTTTTGATGCTTTTATCTGTTGTTATTCAGGGGTTTATGTATCAGTTTAGTTTTAAAGCAGTGAACAAATTTGTTTCACTAAAAATAGGAATTCTTCTATATTTAAAAAGAAATTTTATCAGTGTTTTTATACCTGCCGGAACAGTAACCAATATGTTTTTTTTCAACAAGGAAATTGAAGAAAAAGAAGGAATCGAAAAAACTGTTATCCTATATGCCTCTACCATTTTTTACATAAGTTCTATCGCGTCAAGTATTTTAATTGCGATACCGGCAATTATATTACTTTTTATCAAAAGAGGATTAAAAGAAAATATGATTATAGGTATTGGTTTAGCTTTGGTATTTATAGTTCTAATAATTGCTATCATAGTAAGTTTTATCCGAAAAGGAATTGTATTTCAAATTTTAGAAAATAAGGCACCTTCATTAGCAACAATACTGAACAATTTACGCGAATATCCAATTAATAAGATCCAACTTTTTTTAGTGTTGGTTTTCTCTTGTTTAATTGAAATTATAGGTATAGCATATTTATATATTGCCATGCTTGCCTTAAATATTGAACCATCACTTATGGTTGCAATAATTGGATATGCTTTGGTTTTAATTATATTATTGAGTTCGCCATTTTTAAGAGGAATTGGTGCTATTGAATTGGCATTAACCTATGCACTTACTTTGTTTGGTTATAGTGCCGTTGCAGCTTTATCCGTTGCTTTTTTGTTTCGATTTTTTGAATTTTGGTCTGTTCTTTTGTTAGGCTTGGCTGCTTTGATTTTCAAAAAAGACAATTTGTTTTTAAGAATATTTCCTGCTTTCCTTTTATTCATTTTAGGAATTGTAAACATAATCTCAGCAATTACACCTTCGTTGCCAGAAAGATTGAAGCTATTGAGTGAAATAATTCCAATAGCAGCCATTCATACTTCAATTTGGTTGGTGCTATTTTCAGGTGCGTTTTTATTAGCTGTTGCAGTTTTTTTAATTAAAGGGTTAAAAAATGCTTGGATTATTGCAGTTATTTTAACTTCCATTTCTCTTTTTGGGCATCTTACCAAAGGAATTGATTGGGAAGAAGCAATTATTGCTTTTATAACATTGTGTTCTTTATTATTTACCCATAAACAATATTTTCTAAAGCGAGATGCATCTTTTGATAAACAACTATGGTTTCCCGCCGTTGTTTCCTTTTTAACGGTGCTTATTTTTGGAACAATTGGATTCTATTTTATTGATAAGAATCATTTTGGGACAAACTTTTCCCTATGGGAATCATTGGAGGAAACGCTCACAGCTTTTTTCTTACAAAACACAGATTTGAATCCATATACTTCTTTTTCGAAAATATTTTTGTTTTCAGTCCATATTTTAGGAGCTCTCATTATTGCATTTTGGCTATTTATTTTTTTAAAACCATTCATTAGGAAAAAAATAGTTCCTGCTGAAGAAAGTAAAATGCTTGCAAAACAATTGGTTACAAATTATGGTAAAGGCAGTTTAGATTATTTTAAAACATATAATGATAAGTTATTTTGGTTTAATACAGAAAAAACAGGATTTGTTTCTTATAAAATAACTGGAAATTATGCCATAGTATTAGAAAATCCAATAACGAAGGACAATGATTCTCTTGAGAAAATAATTATTGATTTTGATAATTATTGCAAAATAAATGGATTGAGGGCAGCTTACTACAGAGTTCCAAAATCGAGCATAGAAATATATGAAAATCTTCATAAAAAAACGTTATTAATTGGGAGAGAAGCAGTTGTAAATTTAGAAACATTTACAATTGAAGGAAATGAGAAAAAAGGAATACGCAATGCAATAAATAAGCTTTCTAAATCTGGTTTTTTATTTAAGATAAATGAACCACCACAAAAAGAAAGTTTTCTTCAACAATTAAAGTCGGTTAGTAGTGATTGGTTGCTTGATATGGATCGAAAAGAAATGGTATTTTCGCAAGGCTTATTTTCTGTAAAAGAATTAAAGGAACAAACCATTTTTACAATTGAATCTAATGAAGGGAAAATAGTTGGATTTGTGAATATGATTCCTAATTTTATGGTTGGAGAAGCTAATTTTGACCTCATGCGTAAAACTACTGATGCACCTAATGGAACAATGGATTTTCTCTTTGTAAAAATGTTTGAACAATTAAAATTAAATGGGTATTTGAGTTGCAATTTAGGAATGGTGCCACTAAGTGGAATTGACAATCCTAAAAATATTTTAGAGCAAGCAATGAAAACTGCCTACGAAAAAATAAAAATATTCTCACAATATAAAAATTTGTATAATTTTAAAGAAAAATATGACCCAACATGGACTGAAACATATTTGGTATTTAATGAACCTTTTGATTTAACTTTTATACCTTCTGCATTAAAAAAAATTATGGAAGACTAAGTTTTAGTTTGATGCCTTCAAAGGAATAATAAATTATTAAAATAAATAAAATGCACAAAGAAAAATATCTTAAAAATTCTAACTTTATTACCGACGCAGTTATAGGTCTTTATGATGGTGTAACAGTTCCTTTAGCGTTGGTGGCTGCTTTTTTGTAGCATAATTATTTTATTAACAATATATATTATACAATGAAAACATTTATAAGCAGCATTTCACACAAGGAGTTTCCTGAAAGTGAAAAAACGTATGCAAAAACCATTAGAAAATCTATTTTTGAACTCATTCAAAAAGATTATAAAGGTTTCACCCACAATAGTTTAATATCAGTTTCGGAATTAAATCAGTACCGAGAAAAATATATTGCGGGCTATTTGCTGAATGAAGTTGATGAATTAACCTCTTTAGAAGAAGATGTTTTAAAAACGTTGCAAAATCATGAGATTCTTACCACAAAAATCGAAAAAGACCAAGATGCAATAAAATTTACTACAGGTCAGCGTATGGCAGATAAAATGGCTTCTTTCGGCGGAAGTTGGAAGTTTATAATTATTTTTAGTGTCTTCATTTTAATATGGATTTTTAGTAACATCGTTTTTTTACTGAATAAAGGTTTTGATCCTTATCCGTTTATTCTGCTCAATCTTATTTTATCTTGTTTGGCGGCGCTTCAGGCACCCATAATTATGATGAGCCAAAATAGGCAGGAAGATAAAGATAGAGAGCGCTCCAAATTAGATTATATGATTAATTTGAAGTCGGAATTGGAAATTAGAATGCTCCATGAAAAATTAGACCATTTAATTATTCATCAACAACAGGAATTGTTGAACATTCAGCAAGTGCAAGTTGATATGATGGAAGATATTATGAAGCAATTAAGCCAAAACCAAAAAGGTGAAAAATAAAATTGATGAAGAACATTGATTTTTTAGAAAATATTTTCCATAATTATAAAGTTTCAACAATTTTGCCCAATGATAGAAAAAATTTAAGCGAACTCATTGATAATTTAACAAACTATAAAAAATGTCGAATACAACATCTCAACATATTTTATCTACATCGGCTAATCTATTAGGATTTTGCCTTTTTGTGATTACGTCATTGCATATAGCCAACCTAACAGAAATTCACGTAATTGATGAATTGACCTCCGTTGTTGCAGTATTGTTGACTTTCTCATGTATTTTTTCATTTATTTCCATTAAAACATTAAATTCAAAAAGAGAAAATCGTCTTGAAAGAGTTGCCGACTATCTGTTTCTTTTTTCACTAATTGGTATTCTAATAATCATTTTATTTATCACTTTTAATTTTATATAATATAGTATATCAAAAGAATAACGACATAAAAATCTTCTGATAGCATAATAATTTAAGCATATTTAAAATTTTGAGTTTTTAATCAAAGTTTAAAACAACACGCCGCCTAACGGTATTTTATATTTATGGCTATATTTGCCACTTGAAGTAGCGTTTTATGAATCATAATAAACAGGAAGAATCTAATAAGCTAAGTCAGGAACAAATTGATTCCTGCATTTCAATATTGGAACAGTTGATTGGCGACAACAATCAAGTATTTGAGCTTCCTGAAGAAAAAAGAATTGCTTTGCTAAAAGCTGCAGGAAAACTAACGCGACCAAGCAGAGAAGAGTTTTCGTTACGGAAAAAAGATGCTAAAAAATCAATTAAAAGAAAAATGATTGCGCGCGATAAGCATGCGCGTAAAGAAACAGGAATAAGAAGTGCAAGGGAAGCTGTTATTTTTGAAGCTCCAAAGTTAATGGCGCATATTGATGCTTCAAAAAACAAAGAACTTGAACTTGAGTCGCCTCGAAATTGCTATGTATGTAAAGCAGTTTATACCAACTTACATCACTTTTACGATACCATGTGTACGGAATGTGGCGATTTTAATTATGCCAAACGTTTTCAAACAGCAGATCTTACCGGACAAGTTGCAGTAGTTACAGGCTCTCGGTTAAAAATTGGTTATCATATTACTTTAATGTTATTGCGCGCCGGTGCAACGGTGGTTGCCACCACAAGGTTTCCTGTGGATTCAGCTTTGCGATTTTCCCAAGAAAAAGATTATTTTGAATGGGCAGATCGCCTAAAAATTCACGGACTCGATTTAAGACATATTCCAAGTGTTGAAATTTTTTGCAATTATATAGAACAAGAGTATTCGAGATTGGATATTCTAATCAATAACGCTGCGCAAACAGTAAGGAGACCTGCTGGATTTTACCGTCATTTGATGGAAAATGAAGCAATGAATTTTGAGAATCTGCCTCAATTTGCTAAAAAATTACTCAGCAATCATCACAGTTGTTTGCAGGAATTAAGAAATTTATCTTCGGAAATTGCAAACAATCAAAAAAATGTACCTGTTACCTGGCACGGTTCGGAACCTGGAATTGGCATAAGATCTTCAGCAAAATTGTCTCAAATACCTTATAGTTTTGACAATTCATTGGCAGCAAAAGAAGTTTTTCCTGAAGGAAAATTAGATGCCGATTTGCAGCAGGTGGATTTAAGAAAAACAAACAGTTGGCGCCTGAAATTGGGTGAAATTGAAACTACGGAAATGATTGAAGTCCAGTTGGTAAATTCAATTGCGCCGTTTGTGTTGTGCAACCGACTTTCCAATTTAATGAAAAAAGAAAATACTGGCATAAAACATATTATTAATGTGTCGGCTATGGAAGGTAAATTTCATCGCTTTAAAAAACAAGACCGTCATCCTCATACAAATATGGCCAAAGCGGCATTGAATATGATGACACATACTGCCTCTGCAGATTTTGCTAAAAGTGGGATTTATATCAATGCGGTAGATACCGGTTGGGTTACCGACGAAGATCCTATTGAATTGTCAAAACATAAAATTGAAGTCCACGATTTTCAACCGCCATTGGATATTGTAGATGGTGCGGCAAGGGTAATGGATCCGTTATTCGACGGAATAAACACAGGAAAACACTGGAGCGGAAAATTTTTAAAGGATTATCGTCCAATCGACTGGTAAATAAAAACTATGGAAGAACAACCTAACAATCCGCTGCACGGTGTAAAACTTGCAGAAATACTCCAGTTTTTGGTAGCGATGTATGGCTGGGAAGAATTGGGAGAAAGAATCAATATCAATTGCTTCAAATCAAATCCTTCTATTAATTCGAGCCTTAAATTTTTAAGAAAAACGCAATGGGCGCGAGATAAAGTTGAAAATCTTTATCTGCGTTCCATTAAATAAAATTTCAAAATTGTTCAAGGAATTTCTTTATAAAAAAACTACTTTTACTTTATAAATTTTTAGATATGCCTAATGGAACTTATAAAATAGCAGTAATTCAACTGAATTTAAATGATATTGCAAAAAACAATTTAAAAAAATGTTTAAGCTGGGTAAAAAAAGCAGCAAAACAAGGCGCAGAAGTTATTTCATTGCCCGAATTGTACAGCAGCCATTATTTCTGCCAGAGTGAAGATACTGCAAATTTTGCACTCGCAGAAGAATTGTACGGCACGTCATTTATTGCTTTTAGCGCTTTGGCAAAAGAATTGGGCGTGGTAATTATTGTCCCATTTTTTGAAAAAAGAATGGCAGGGATTTACCATAACAGCGCTTATATTATTGACACAGACGGCTCGGAAGCTGGTTTGTATCGCAAAATGCATATTCCAGACGATCCTCATTTTTACGAAAAATTTTATTTTACGCCCGGCGATCTTGGTTTTAAAACAATTTCCACAAAAAAGGGAAATATAGGAACGTTAATTTGTTGGGACCAATGGTTTCCTGAAGCAGCTCGTTTGACCGCTTTACAAGGTGCAGAAGTCTTATTTTATCCTACAGCCATTGGCTGGCATCCACAAGAAAAAGAGGAATTTGGCGTAAATCAGCATGGTGCTTGGATGAATGTGATGAAGGGACACGCCGTAGCAAATGGCGTTTATGTGGCTGCTGCAAATAGAATTGGTTTGGAAAAATACCTACCTAATACCGAAGGAATTCAGTTTTGGGGTTCTTCATTTATTGTGGGTCCACAAGGCGAAATTTTAGCACAGGCATCGCACGATAAGGAAGAAATTTTAATTGCGGAAGTAAATTTGGATTTACAGGAAAATGTGCGCCAAAATTGGCCATTTTTCAGAGACAGAAGAATTGACGCCTATAATGAGATTACCAAAAGAACTATTGATAAATAATGGGTAATAAGAGAAGATTTCCTGCGGAATGGGAAAAACAACAGGGAATGTTGCTTTGTTTTCCGCACAATGGCAACGACTGGCCGGGAAAATATGGTGCCATTAAATGGGCTTTTGTTGAATTTATTAAGAAAGTAGCCCAAGTTGAAAATGTTTTTTTAATGGTGGCCAACGAAAAATTGAAAGAAAAAGTGATTGGCATGCTTGAAATGGCACACGTAAAAATGTCAAACATTTCTTTTATTATTCAAAAAACGAATAGAAGTTGGATGCGAGATTCTGGTCCTATTATCGTTAAAAATGAAAAAAATAGGAGGGAAGCTCTTAATTTTAATTTCAATGGCTGGGCAAAATACACCAATTACAAACTGGATAAATTAGTTCCTTCAAAAGTAGCCTCATTTTTAGATATTCCGCTAACACAAGTAATTTACAAAGGAAAACCTGTAATTGTTGAAGGTGGCGCTATAGACAGCAATGGAAAAGGAACTTTACTAACTTCTGAAGAATGTTTGCTGCATCCATCAATTCAAGTTAGAAATAAGGATTTTACGAAATCCGATTATGAAGCTGTTTTTAAAGAATATTTGGGAATTACCCATGTAATCTGGCTGGGAAATGGCATTGAAGGCGATGATACGCATGGGCATATTGATGATTTATGCCGATTTGTAAATGAAGATACCATAATTACCGTTGTGGAAAATAACCCAAAAGAGGCTAATTATGCGCCGTTGCAAGATAATTTAAAACGATTGCAACAAGCGAAGCTCGAAAACGGAAAATCCCCTAATATTGTTTGTTTGCCAATGCCAAATAAAATTGATTTTGAAGAGGTGAGAATTCCTGCGAGTTATGCCAATTTCCTCATTTTAAATAAATGTGTTTTGGTGCCAACTTTTAATGATCCCAATGATAGAATTGCTTTAAATATTATTTCAGAATGTTTTCCCAATAGAGAAATTATTGGAATTAATGCTATAGATTTAATTTGGGGTTTTGGAACTTTGCATTGTTTGAGCCAGCAAATCCCTGAATAATTCAGCATTAAAAAATCAAAAAAATGAAGTTTTATTTACTTCGTCTTTAAACAGATAAGTATAAATATTTGTATAATTATTTTCTTTAACGATAGCCGTTTATGTTGCTTATTATCAATATATTATAAGATATTTATACTATGATAAATTTAGAATGAATAAAAATAATCTTAAATCATAGGGTAAAAACCCTTAAAAGGCGGTACTTTTGTAGGTCATAAAAACAAAAAACTTGTCCATAACAGCCATAGAATTAGAAGATAGAAAAGCCGGTAAAGATTTATACAGCTACCAAAAAGAAGCAATTAACAAGATATTTAAAAGCTTTGAGGATGCACCGGAAGATTATCATTTGTTATTCCAATTGCCTACTGGCGGTGGGAAAACAGTAATCTTTTCTGAAATTGTTAGACAATATCTGAAGCATCACAACAAAAAAGTATTGGTGTTAACGCATCGCATTGAATTGTGTAAGCAAACTTCAACCATGCTTACCGAATTTAACGTTAATAATAAGGTTATACACAGCAAAGCAAATTTAGACGATCAGGATAATTACAGTTGTTTTGTGGCAATGGTTGAAACCTTAAATAACCGATTAAATGATGATAAATTTGATATTTCCGACGTTGGTTTGGTAATTATTGATGAGGCACATTACAATTCATTTACAAAACTCTTTAAATTTTTCGAAAAATCATTTTTTTTAGGCGTTACCGCAACACCTTTAAGTTCCAATATGCAATTGCCAATGAACGACAATTACGATGAGTTAATTGTTGGAGAAACTATAGAATCGTTAATTCAAAATGAGTTTTTGTCACGCGCAAATACCTACTTATATAACGTTGGACTTACTTCATTGGTAGTTGGTGCCAATGGAGATTATACCGTAAAATCTTCAGAAGATTTGTATTCCAACAATGATATGTTAGGCAAATTATTGTCGTCTTATGAAGAGCATTCCAAAGGAAAAAAGACATTAATTTTCAATAACGGTATAAACACTTCCTTGCATGTGTATGAAATGTTCAGAGCTGCAGGTTATACCATTGCACACCTTGATAATACAGCCACAAAAAAGGAAAGAGAATTCATTTTAAGATGGTTTAAAAAAACACCAGATGCTATTTTAACCTCTGTAAGTATTTTAACCACTGGTTTTGATGAGCCAACGGTAGATACTATAATTTTAAATAGGGCAACAAAATCGCTGACTCTATATTATCAAATGATTGGTCGTGGTTCACGTATTTTAAAGACAAAAAATACGTTTAATGTGATTGATTTGGGAAATAATTTTCATCGATTTGGCCCGTGGGGTGCCGACTTAAATTGGCAAAGTATTTTTACTTCTCCCAATTATTATCTCGATAAATTATTAAATGATGAAGAATTGGAAAGTAATTTTGGATATGAAATGCCAAAAGAACTTAGGGGAGAATTTGCAAATTCAAAGGAAGTGCATTTCGACATCAAACAAACGTATAAAGACGCGGTTAAAATAGGAGAATCTTCAAAAGTGGTTTTGGAACGTTCTATAGAACAACACGCTAAAATATGTGTTGAAAACAGCGAAGACGTTTATGACGCCTTAATTTTAGCCAATAAATTAACGGAAGATATTGAAAATAGAATTCATCATTATACCAAATGTATTAGCAAAAGCACCACAAATTTTGCAGATTGGCTGAAAGAAGATTACAGTAAAAAACTGCGGTTATATTTACGCGATAAATTCGACACTGTTTATGAAGAAGTTTATGGCTATCCGCCCGAAGATTAGTTATACTTCTTAAAAATCAATTTTCATATTACATAAATTATTTGAAACGACCGATAATTCAATTTATTGAAGTGCTTTATAGTTTACGACTTTCATAATTAGCCTACTTTTGCAAAATGCCAAATATAAGTAAAGAACAACAACGTATTTTAGCGAAACTCAACATTGAAAAGTTGAATCCAATGCAGGAAGCCGCCGAAACTGCAATTGGTTCCAATAATAATATTATTTTATTGTCTCCAACGGGAACTGGAAAAACCTTGGCTTTTTTATTGCCCATAATTAAAAAATTGGATGCAGATTGTGCCGAAATACAGGTTTTAATTTTAGTGCCTTCAAGAGAGTTGGCTATACAAATTGAGCAGGTTACACGTGAAATGGGAACAGGTTTTAAAGCGAATGCCGTTTATGGTGGACGCCCATTTTCAAAGGATAAAATTGAATTAAATCATTTGCCCGCAATTTTAATTGGCACTCCTGGCAGAATTGCAGACCATTTACGAAGAGGCACTTTTTCAACAGAAAACATCACGACTTTAGTGCTGGATGAATTCGATAAATCGCTGGAAATAGGATTTGAAGAAGATATGAAGGAGATTATTTCAGCATTGTCAAAAGTGACTAAAAGAATATTGACTTCGGCCACGCAAGCTCCCAGAATTCCGAAATTTGTGGGTTTAAATAATCCGGTTTATATTAATTATCTTAAAGATGATAGGGAAGAAGCACCTTTACTAAAAATAAAAACCATCATTTCTCCCACCAAAGATAAATTGGAAACACT
>JBAZGP010000069.1:0-12077 GCA_041652835.1 Lutibacter sp.
AATATCTCAAGTCAACACCTGTGAAAAAATCAATATTTTCACCAATTTTTGAAGTATATGTAGATATAGCTCCAAACCACTTATGTTGGTTCACACTTTTTGACATCACCATTTTAGATCCTTTATCACTTGCTTGGTTTAATTCATAAATGGCACCATAATCAAAAGTGCCATCAGGAGCACGGAATATAGAATTTGGAACGCCTTTTGTTGTGCCGTACCATTTCGTACGATCATCACTGGTTAAACCTTGACCGCTTGTTCCACTTCCATCACCAATTGATGCATAAAGAACAGTATAAAGATTTGATTTTTCATTTATTGTCCACAAATGATTTAATGACATTTGTGGTTTGTGATAAACATTATATGACGATGTTTTACGTTGTCCATTCATGTCAAATCCATAGGAAGCGTTATATCTGTATTTCAATGGTTGTTTCTGCCATTCTGAAATCAACAATTTATCCGCATTATTTCTTTGATTATGCCATTGTGGTGCACCAAATGCAGTAAAGGATAATTCATGTGAATCATTTATTTTCTTCGAAATATTAACAAAATAACTAGCGGCTTTAAACTCAGTTCCCTGAATGTATCCATCTCCAGTGGTTTTGGAACCTAAGAGTGAAATGGCCCAACCTTTTTCAGTCAACCCAGTAGAATAAGAGAAACTTGCTTTGCTGTAACCATCATTTTGAACCCCGTAGGATATAGCGCCACCTTCTTTAGCATCGGTTGAGCGTGTTACAATATTTATAGAACCTCCCAATGAAGGTGCTGCCACTTTAGATGCACCAAGCCCACGTTGTACCTGCATTGAGCGAGTAACATCACCTAACCCGGCCCAATTGCTCCAATAAACGCCACCCCATTCCATATCATTAACAGGAACACCATTAACCATAACAGCAATATTTGCCGATTCAAAACCACGAAGATTGACACGGGAATCACCATATCCACCTCCTTGTTTTGTAGCATAAATACCGGGAGTTGATTTTAAAATTTCAGGAAATTCTTGAGCTCCCAATTTATTTTCAATAACGGATGCTGAAATTGTAGAAACTGCAACCGGTGTTTTTCTATCAATAGCGAAAGAAACTTGTGTAATTACAATTTCGGATAAAGACTCAGAAGAAGGTTCTAGAGAAATTGTGCCTAAATTGGCATTTCCTTTAAATGAAATATCCTTTGCTCCATAGCCAATAAATGAAACTTGCAAAGTACCATTAGAAACCGAAGTTTCTAAGGAAAAATTTCCATCAAAATCTGTAGAAGCTCCAATTTTGGTGCCTTTAACAATTAAAGAAGCGCCAGGTAATGGCTGATTTGATTCATCTACAACCTTACCTGTAAGTTTGGTTTGAGCGAAAATGGCAGTCGAGCTAATTAATAGCGCTGCGATTAGCAAATTTTTAATTTTTCTCATTGTTTGTTTAAATTTGAATTAAATGTTTTTGCAAAAATGGTCATTTTTAATAAATGAATCTTTAACTAATTGTTAAGTTTTTAACATAAGTTTAAGACCTATAAATGTAGTAATAATCATCTTAAAAACTGAATCTTGGTGTTTTAAATATTAACAGTTTATTAACAGATGTTAAATAAGGGTATAGGTTGCGTTAAATGTTGGGTAAATTACTTATTTTGATAAATTTTTTGCACCAATTTTTTTCCTAATTTAACGCCAAATTGGTCGAAGCTGTAGATATTCCATATAATTCCCTAAACAAATATTTCAGGTTCATAAAACGCGATTGAACTTCCCAAGGATTTAGGCGTTAATTTATCGATTAAAATGATGGTGCTTGATTTGTTTCCTTAAATGTTGTGGAAATTACTTATCTTGATAAATTTTTTGTGCCAATTCTTTTCCCAACTCAACGCAAAATTGGTCAAAACTGAAGATATTCCATATAATTCCCTGAACAAATATTTTATGTTCATAAAAAGCGATTAAACTTCCCAAGGATTTGGGCGTAAGTTTGTTTATTAATATGGTAGTGCTTGGTTTGTTTCCTTCAAAAACTTTATAAGGCAATAAGGTTTTCATTTCATTTATTTTACCTTGTGTTTTTAAATCTAAATGCGCCTCTTCTTTCGTTTTTCCTTCGGCCAAAGCTTGGGTTTGTGCAAAAAAGTTAGCCATTAATTTGGCATGGTGTTCGGTGTTGCCGTAAAGTGATTCTTTAAATCCAATAAAATCGGCGGGAATTAATTTGGTTCCCTGATGTAACAATTGCATAAAAGCATGTTGTGCATTTGTGCCTGTGCTTCCCCAAATAATATTTCCAGTTTGATAAGTAACCGGTTTCCCATTTCTGTCTACACTTTTTCCATTACTTTCCATAATAGCCTGTTGCAGGTATGGTGCTAATTTACTGAGATATTGTGTATATGGTAAAATAACTTCGGTTTCCGCATTAAAAAAATTGGTATACCAAATTCCTATTAAGCTAAGTATTACCGGTGCATTGTTTTCAAAAGGCGTATTTTTAAAATGTTCATCCATTTCAAAAGCACCAATTAAAAAATCATTGAAATTTTTGAAACCAACTGCTAAACTTATAGATAAGCCAACGGTGCTCCACAAAGAAAATCGACCTCCAACCCAGTCCCACATTGGGAAAATATTTTCTTTGGCGATGCCGAAATTATTTGCTGCATTTAAGTTTGTGGAAACAGCAACAAAATGTTTTGCAACATCACTTTCAGAAGCGGTTTGTAAGAACCATTTTTTAATGGTGGTTGCATTGGTTAAGGTTTCCTGCGTGGTAAATGTTTTTGAAACAATGATAAATAAAGTCGTTTCTGGATTTAAATTTTTAATAACTTCCTGAACGTGATCACCGTCTATATTGGATACAAAGTGAATATTTAGATGATTTTTATAATATTTTAAAGATTCAACCACCATATCCGGACCCAAATCCGATCCGCCAATGCCAATATTTACAACGTCTGTTATCGATTTATCGGTATAACCTTTCCAAGTTCCAGAAACAATTTTTTCGGTAAAAGATTCCATTTTATTTAGGGCAGCTTTTACGTCAATCATGATATTTTTTCCTTCAAACAAAATAGCTTCATTTGATTGGTTTCTTAAAGCAGTATGCAAAACGGCTCTGTTTTCGGTTTTATTAATTTTTTCTTCCGAAAAATAGGATTTAATGGCACTTTCCAAATCCACTTCATGAGCCAGTTCCAATAAATATTTCAGGGTTTCTTCTGTGATTCTGTTTTTAGAATAATCAAACTCGAAGTTATTAAAATTAATGGAGAATTTATTTTTCCGATCAGCATCATTATTCAACAAAGATTTTAAATGAACTGATTGCATGGTTTTATAGTGAGAAGTTAGCGTTTGCCAAGCTTTTGTTTCGGTTGGGTTGATATTTTTCATGGTCTTGATTTGTGAATTTAGTGTTTTATTAAAGATGAAAAATGGAATTATTTTCAGGATATTCTATGGAATCTAATTGAATTTTTAGGGGTTCAATAAATTTGCTGTAAGCTGGTATTTTAGCTTTATTCATAGGTTCAGAATTGGGAAATTTTTGTTTTAACGGGTCAACTTGTACGCCATTTTTCCAAAACCGATAACATACATGAGGACCGGCAGTATTTCCAGTCATCCCAATATAACCTATAACTTGCCCTTGTTTTACATAATCGCCAACTTTAACAGCGCGTTTGCTCATATGTAAATATTGTGTGCTGTAAGTGCCGTTATGGCGAATTTTAACGTAATTTCCATTACCGCCGGCAAAACGTGATTCTATAACAGTTCCGTTTGCCGTTGCCTCAATGGGAGTTCCAATAGGCGCCGCATAATCTGTGCCTTTGTGAGCCCTTATTTTGTTTCCATAATAGGCAATACGCCTTTGTAAATTGTATTTTGAAGATATTCGGCTGAATTTTACGGGCATTTTTAAAAACTGTCGACGTAAAATACTGGCTTTTTCATCATAATATTCTGATGCCTTTTTTGTGGAATCAGTTTTATAATTAAAAGCGTAAAAAGGCTTTCCGGCATGTTCAAAATAGGCTGCCTTTATTTTTCCTATTCCAACGGGAATGGTGTCTTCTATATAAAACTGTTCGTATATTAATTTGAATTTATCTTCTTTTTGAAGTTTGGAAAAATCGATTGCCCAGGCAAAAACCTCATCAGCCATTTTATAGGTTAAATCGGGGCTTAAGCCTTGACTTTTTATAGCATGGGAAAGATGGGTTGTTATAATGCCTGATGCTGTTTTAATTTTGGTTTTGATTGGCCTTTTTCCATTAACAACAGTGATTACCGAGTCTTTAAAATCAATAATTGTGTAAAGAATTTTCGACTGCCTATAGAAAAATACTTGTGCTTGTTGCGTAGAATCGTTTTTTGCAAGAATGGTGTATGGTATTCCTGCTCTGAGGCTTCTGATATTGAAAGAGTCTTTTATTTTAGTAACAATTTCATATATTTTTGAGTTGTCAATATGATGGTTGTTTAATATTTTGCTAAAACTTTCACCAGATCTGATGGTATCGTTTATAACCTTATAATCGTTTAATCTGTAACCAAATTCGTAAACAATTTTGGGAGGTATTATTTTGACTTCGGGTTTTTCATCTTTACAGGCAATACTTAAAATAATAAATAATAAAAGGGCAACTAATTTTCTCAATGCGGGCTAATTTTACAATTAAATTCAATTCAATAAATGAATTGCTAAAATACAATTTAATTTTAAAAAATTATGTTAAAAGGGTGTGCTAAACCTTTAAATTGATCGAGATCTGCTCTTAGTGACCCAACAGCAAGTGACGCTTTAATAAGCAATGGAATTTTATTATCATCATCACTTATCCAAATAGTCAAACTCTCCCGTTCTTTAAAAACACGACCTGCCTGAACCATTGGTTTAAATTTTAGGGAATTAACTTTGCCAAATTTGGTTTTTATAATTTCTTTTCCTAAAAAACGAAGTTTAAAATTGGTAACTTCTTTATCAATAAACATTTTTAATTCAATTTCATCACCAACTTTTAAATTGGTTAAATTTTGGTTTCTTAAAAAGTATAAAGATGAAAGCAAGTCTTGAATGTCGTTACCAATAGGATGTTTATCAACGGTATTGTGTTTATAGTTTTTTACAGTAGCCTCTTTTTTGTCGTGATTGAATAAAATTTCTTCATCTTTGGTATATCCGCCTTCATCAATTTTTCTTATGAAGCGATATGGCAACAAAGATTCTTTATACATGAAAGTTTGATAATTGTCTGTTACATTAAAAAATAAACTCACAATTCCTGTAGATTTTCCTTTTCCCAGAATATGAAATGCTTCTTTTTGGTTGTTTGTGGTTTCTCTTACTTCCATAGTTGAAAAACCCGCATTTAAGAAATTGCTGTAACTCATTTTAAACTTTAGCCATTCTCCTCCTTGAAAAGCGAAATTTTGCTGAGAATTTTTAACTTTTGAAACAGGTTCGGAAGATTTTCCGTTTTTTTTCTCAACAGATTGTCCTATCGAAGTAAATGCAATTAAAAATATGAATAGGTGTGTAATGTTTCTCATAAGGTTTTTGATAAATGTATGTTTTCTTTAGAAAGACAATTACCGAGCCAAAAGTAGTAAAAGCTTAACACTTTGTAGTTAAGCTTTTACTAAATTTAATAAATTACAAGGTTCCTCGTCTTTTTTGTTCGGCTTCTATGGATTCAAACAATGCTTTGAAGTTTCCTTTTCCGAATGATTGCGCACCTTTTCTTTGTATAATTTCAAAAAAAAGTGTAGGTCTGTCAGTTACAGGTTTGGTAAAAATTTGCAGTAAATAACCTTCATCATCCCGGTCAACCAAAATTCCGAGATCTTTTAAAGCTGCCAAATCTTCATCAATATCGCCAACTCGGTCTAAAACGGTGTCATAATAAGAGCCGGGAACATGCAAAAATTCAACACCGCGTTTGGTTAGTGTTTTAACAGTTTCCAAAATATGTTGTATGCCAGGACCATTGTAAAAATCTAAATATTCTTCAATTTGCGATTTTTTTACGCCTTTGGCTGGTTCATTAATTGGAAATTTCACGCGACCGTTTCCGTTGGTCATTACTTTGCTCATTAATGCGGTATATTTTGTTGAAATATCTTTGTCATCAAAAGTAACCAAGTTGGCAAATCCCATAACTTCATTATAAAATTTTGCCCAAATATTCATTTCATTCCAGCCAACATTTCCAACCATGTGGTCTATATAGCGCAAACCCACATCGGTAGGGTTGTGGGATGATTCCCATTTTACAAATTTTGGCAAAAACAAACCGTTGAAGTTTTTACGCTCAACAAAAATGTGAACGGTATCTCCATAGGTATGAATTCCAGAACGAACCACCTCGCCATTTTCATCGCTTTCTTTGGTTGGTTGCATATATGATTTTGCGCCTCTTTTTGTAGTTTCTTCCCAAGCTTTTTTGGCATCTTCCACCCAAAGTGCCACCACTTTTACACCGTCGCCGTGTTTTTCGATATGGTCAAAAATTTCCCGGTTATTTTTGTTCGGCATCGGTGTGGTTAGCACCAGTTTAATTTTATCCTGAACCAAAACATAGCTGGTTCGGTCTGTTAAACCAGTTTCCAATCCGGCATAGGCCAGCGATTGAAATCCGAAAGCGGTTTTGTAGTAATGTGCTGCTTGCTTGGCGTTGCCAACATACAATTCTACATAATCAGTTCCCAATAAAGGTAAAAAATCTTGCGCTTCTGGAAATATTTTTTCCAGACCGTAGTTGAAATTTTGTTTATTTTTTAGTTTGTTCATAATTAATATTTTAAAACATTATGTCAGATAAAAATAGAATTGGCTAAAGTTAAATTTTTATCTAATTTTAGCAGCTTTTATTTTTTAATTCTATTTTTCTTTTTAAATATTCAACAGAAGGATAGTTACTTTCATTTTCAGGTAATTTTAGTTTTGTTACAGTTACTTTTAAATTATCTAAACATTCTACAGTATAGTCTGGATGAATCTTTATCAATCCTATATCAAATGCAATTTCGTGATTAACACAAAGGGCTATCCCATTTTTTATTGTATCTGGTCCACCATTTTTCACATCCATTATATGTGCAGCTCTTAATAAACCTTTTTCATCCAAATCACAAATAGAACAACAATTATTATAAGCTTCTAATACTTCTTTTCGGAATTTTGATTGTTTCCGAACAGGTTTTAAAATTTCAGTTTCTTGCCATTCTCTTCCATTTGGATAAGGTCTATTGGAGCGTTTTATATCAAATATACCATCTTCAAAATAGCGAATAGTTGGCAATGATTCATAGCGTGTAATACTCATATCAAGTAATTCTGTCCTTCCATTTCTATCTATTTCAACAAATAAACGTAATTCATTTCTTTTATGATACATGAATTTTACAACATGGAATATATAATCCAATGGTAAAGATTCTATTATTGAGGGGTTTATACATTTATTTCGTTTTTCTCTATGTGCAGCATCATTGGCCTCTTTTAATAGAGACTTGGAAAAAAATTTATATTCTTCAAAATTATTCATTTACTTTCTTCTAATTGTTACGATCTTAATTTTACCTCTATTTTTATAATTTTATCTTTTAAAGAAATCAGCTGTCCTGAAACAGATTTATAGGAAAAATGATTACTTTTACTTTTTGAATTGAAGATTTTTCAACTCAAATTTACGATTTTAATTGACAAGCCATTAATTTGGCTTTTTTTCATTGAATGACAATATTAAAAATATAGAATATGAACAATTTCGATTTTCAAAATCCGACAAAAATATTATTTGGAAAAGGTCAAATAGCGAAGCTTTCTGAAGAAATTCCGCAAAAGGCTAAAGTTTTGATGCTTTATGGCGGCGGAAGCATAAAAAATAACGGTGTTTATAACCAAGTAAAAGCAGCATTGACAAATTTTGAGGTAATAGAATTTGAAGGAATTCCTGCCAATCCGGAATATGCGGTTTTAATGGATGCACTGAAAGTCATAAAAAGTGAAAAGATCACTTTTTTATTGGCAGTTGGAGGAGGTTCTGTTATTGATGGGGTAAAGTTTTTATCAGCTGCTGCACTTTATGAAGGAGATAATCCATGGAATATCCTAAAAAACAGTGAACGCACCTCTAAAGGAATGCCTTTTGGAAGCGTGCTTACTTTGCCAGCTACAGGTTCTGAGATGAATTCTGGGGCGGTAATTACACGTAGAGAAACCAAGGAAAAATTGGTGATGGGTGGGCCAGGATTGTTTCCTATATTTTCTGTTTTAGATCCGCAAGTGGTACACTCTATTCCACAGCATCAAATTGCAAATGGAATCGCCGATGCTTTTACTCATGTGATGGAACAGTACCTTACTTATCCTGTGGGTGCGATGCTTCAAGATCGCTTTTCAGAGAGTATTTTGCAGACTTTAATAGAAGTTGCGCCAAAAATATTAAAAGACCCTGCCGACTATAATGCGGCGGCGGACTTTATGTGGAGTTGTACAATGGCGTTAAATGGGTTGATCCAAAAAGGTGTGCCTGGTGATTGGGCTACACATATGATGGGTCACGAATTAACCGCGTTGTTTGGAATAGACCATGCCAGAACTTTAGCGATAATTATGCCAAGCCATTACACCTATAATTTTGAAAATAAAAAAGAAAAATTAGCACAATATGCCGAGCGTGTTTGGAACGTAACTGAAGGAACTTTAGAAGAAAAAGCCAAGGCCGGAATTGAAAAAACAAAAGCTTTTTATAACTCTTTGGGAATAAAAACATCACTTTCTGAATACACTAAAGATTATGAAGGAACTGCAGAAATTATTTCAAAGCGATTTACAGATAGAGGCTGGAACGGTTTGGGAGAACGCCAAAACGTTACGCCAAGTGATGTGGAAAAAATTGTGATGATGGCATATTAAAAAATAATTTCATAACACCATAAAACGCGTAAACTTAACAAGTCTATGCGCTTTTTTATAATTTTATAACATAATTTTTGTACATTTTGAAATGCATCATCATCTTGATATAATTTTCAAACAATATTTTTATTGTAGTCTATTTTTAAAGTTATACTAGCCTCTTTTGCCATAATTTATTAGTCTTTGTTATGAACTTAAGCTTATAGTTGTCAAAAGTATACCGTTAAATGGCAAGATTTAATAGGCTAAATAATTTCCCCAATAGGCGAGTTTTCCACTTTTTTAACAGATAAAATCTCCAAAAAAAGGAATCGATTAAAAATTGCACATTTTTTGTGTTGAAATAGATTCTGTTTGCAGTATTTTTGCCTCACAAAACTATCTCAATAAGCATACAAATATTTATGCAGGAATCTGATCATTTTAAGGGACTTTCATTGGCATTAATCGCTGCTGTTTTTTGGGGAATTTCAGGAACTTTTGCCCAATTTTTGTTTCAACAAAGAGGTATTAATATAGAATGGCTAATTACAACAAGAATGCTAATTGCCGGATTTATGTTGCTCTTGATTGCCGCCTTTAATAAAAATCCCGACCTATGGAATATTTGGAAAATAAAAAAAGATGCCATTCAATTGGTCTTGTTCAGCATCACTGGGATAGTAGCCATGCAATACACTTATTTTGCTGCAATAAAATATTCTAATGCTGCTACAGCAACAGTTTTGCAATATGCCGGCCCAGTTTTAATTACCATATACCTTGCTTTTAAAAACCGCAGACTCCCAAAAACTCTCGAATATATAGCAATTTTATTGGCGCTTTTGGGAACTTTTTTATTGGTTACCCATGGCAATATTCACAGTTTAACTATTTCAGGAATTGCATTTTTTTATGGAATTGCCTCAGCATTCGCTTTTGCGGTTTATACCTTGCAACCTATTGTTTTATTAAAAAAATACAGTTCAACTCCAATCATAGGCTGGGGATTGTTTATTGGTGGAATTTTATTTTCATTCGTTAGAGCACCTTGGAGTGTTGAAGGCGTTTGGGATATTTATACGTATTCCTACACATCTTTCATTATTCTGTTTGGTACTTTGGTGTCATTTTATTTTTATTTAAAAGCGGTGCAACTTATTGGTGGGCAAAAAACAAGTTTATTGGCTTCTGCCGAACCACTTTCAGCTACCATACTTGCTATTTTATGGCTAAACATTCCCTTTGAAACCCTTGATTGGATAGGAAGTATATGTATTATTTCTACGATATTTTTACTTGGTAAGAAGAAAAAAGCTGTTACCAATAAAAGATTTAAAAAACCAGCGAGATTTTTTAGGGACGAGCGGATTAGTTAGTTAAAGAATAAACATAAATAATTCTATAATAAAAAATAAAAATATTATTTACTTCTTCCCACCAACCACAATCACAAATTCGCCTTTTGGTGGTTTATTGGTAAAATGTTCAAGAAGTTCCGCAACAGTTCCTCTTATAGTTTCTTCATACAATTTCGTCAATTCTCTCGAAACTGAAATAGGACGATCGGTACCAAAATATTCAGCAAAATTGGTAAGTGTTTTAAGCAGTTTATGAGGAGATTCGTAAAAAATGATGGTTCTTGTTTCTTCAGCTAAAAAAGTCAATCGGGTTTGTCGACCTTTTTTAACAGGTAAAAATCCTTCAAAAATAAATTTATCGTTAGGCAATCCGCTATTTACCAAAGCTGGCACAAAAGCTGTGGCACCTGGCAAACATTCAATTTCTACGCCATTTTCCAAACAGGCGCGCGCGAGTAAAAACCCGGGATCGGAAATTCCTGGTGTTCCAGCATCAGAAATTAAAGCTATGGATTCACCGTTTTTAATGCGCTGCACAATAGTGGCCACCGTTTTATGTTCGTTGTGCATGTGGTGGCTGTGCATATGGGTGGAAATTTCATAATGCTTTAATAATTTACCGCTAGTGCGTGTGTCTTCAGCCAAAATTAAATCCACTTCCTTTAAAACCCTAATGGCTCTTAAAGTGATGTCTTCTAAATTTCCTATTGGCGTTGGTACTAAATATAATTTCGATTCCAAAGTTTCAACTTTTAGTAGTTAATTAATTATTTGATGGTGGCAAGTTGCGTTTTACTCTTTATACATTTTATCAATAAGTTCTTTATATTTTTGCTGAATAACTTTTCGTTTCAGCTTTAAAGTTGCTGTAATTTCTCCAGCTTCAATACTGAATTCTTTTGGCAACAGCGTGAATTTTTTAATTTTTTCAAATACAGAAAACTCTTTTTGCAATGCTTCAAATCGCTTTTCAAACATCTCTTTAATTTGATTGTGATTAATCAATTCTTCTATATCCTTGAAGGCAATTTTATTTTCAATGGCATATTTTTTTAAATTCTCAAAACATGGTACTGCCAATGCAGTTACATACTTCTGTTGGTCTCCAATTACTGAAATTTGTTCAATAAAAGCATCATTTATCAATGCCATTTCTAATTTTTGAGGTGCGATATATTTTCCGCCAGAAGTTTTCATCAAATCTTTTATTCTGTCCGTAATAATTAAATTACCTTTTTCATCAATTCTTCCTGCGTCGCCAGTACAAAACCAGCCATTTTTAAAAACCTCAGCAGTTTCTAAAGGTTTTTTATAATAACCTTTCATTACGCCTGGACCTTTTACCAAAATCTCATCGTTTTCACCTATTTTTATTTGAGAACCTTCAATTGTTTTTCCAGCAGAATTAAATTCAAAATGTTTATAACCAAATAGTGAAACGGTTGCTGTAGTTTCAGTTAAGCCATAACCACATTTAATATTTAAGCCAAAAGAATGAAAAAACGAAACCATATCTGCCGCCAAAGGAGCTCCTCCACAAGGCATAAATTTTATGCGACCACCAAACACTTCTCTTAATTTGCTCAGCACTAATTTATCGGCTATTTTGTGTTTTAACTTTAACGTTAATGGTACTTTTTTATCAATTCGTTTATGCTTGTTATAATATGCATTTCCAATACCCAAAGCCCAACTTGCTACTTTCATGCTGGTAGGAGAAGCTTCTTTTCTTTTATCTTGAATTGCTGCGAAAATTTTCTCAAAAATACGTGGAACCGTACACATTAATGTCGGT
>JBAZGP010000070.1:0-12057 GCA_041652835.1 Lutibacter sp.
ATGCCGGGGTTCAATTGACAAAAAAACATCTGATAAATTAATTGAGGTGAGTTTGCTGTTGTCTCCAGAAGAAAATAAGGATGATGATGCAAAACTTCTGCCCATAACATCATTAGTTGTGGTTAAGCTAACACCTATTTGTTCCACATCTCGCCTATTTCCAAGTCCTATTGTAAATCTGCTTTTTGGATTCATCATCCATTTTCCCGACAAACCGTATTTAAATTTATTGTCTTTAAATCCGTAGGCCGTATATCCCTGCAAGCGCCACGGCTCATTTCCTCCAAAATAGGTTCTTCCGCCGGCGCGTAAACGCCAGCCTTCAACATCATTTTTTCCAAAGGTTGAAAAAATATCGCCAAAATCAAATTTGTTAAACTCAATGTAACCTGAGCCCAAAATGGAAACCAAATTATAGATGTGTTTAAATTTGGGCACCGTGGATAAGGTATCTAACAATTTATAGATTCCCAATTCATTTTCATTTAGCTTTTCCTGCCTGTTTTCACCCCAGTAATCATCGGTTTTTGCATAAATATTCTTATCGTAGGCGTTTACATCTTCATTATAAAAAGCATCATTCTTTTTTAAATTGAATTTGTAATCTTTAAACATGGTGGTTCTTTTCCCATATAAACCTTTTGATTTATCCTTTTTATTCAAACTAAAATCGGACATCATATAATCCCTTTTCAACAAAAATACTGAATCGTTTAAAACATCAAATTCCTGCTCAATATAAATGTCTTTTACCCAGTTGATATTGGCGCTTTTGTTGGCTTGCATATTAATTTTTTTAATGGCGAAAGTACTGTCATTCACCCAAAAATTACCCTTAAAGGTCAGTTCGCCTTTTCTGCGGGGATAGTACAAAATATTAAAGCACCATTTATTGTCTATAAAAGCGCTATCGGCCAAAATATAATTATAGGTTGAAACGCCGGCAGCTTTTGAAATTGGGCTTACAAAACTTTTGTCGAAAATTTTAATGTAACTGTTATAAATATCATAGTCCACATATAAATCTTTGATAAAAGCAATTACATTTTGATTGTTATTGAATCCTGAGTTTTTATTGGCAACCAAATCCTCTTTTAGTTTTCTTCCTCCAATATTCTTTCCGTAGGATTTATAAACAGATTCGTTAATAAAAATAGGTAAAAATGTTTTCCCGGTAACATAAGAAGTGTCAATTCCGTCAAAAACAAACTCCATGCCTTTAAAGAATTTACTTTTCATCATGGCACTATCTATATTATTCATGTCAAATTCCAACTTTTCATACTTTTCATATTGGTATTGATCAAATAAATAAATACCGTTATGCCGTCTTTTAGCCCAAATTTTCTCTAATATGGCAATGGCCGGATTTCCCTTTTTCTTAACCTTTCCGCTGTAAATAAAAACCTGATCCAATTGAGCAGCTTCTTCTTTTAAAATAATATTTAAATTATAATCCCAGCTTTTTACAGGAAAGGTTTTGGTTTCATAGCCTAAAAATGAAACTTGAATTTGGGTATAAGTTTTATTGGATTCTAAATAAAATTTACCGTTTTCATCAGAAACTGTTCCAGTAGTTGAACCCACAAAAACAATACTAGCAAATGGAATTGCGTGGCTTTTTTCGTCTTTAACGAAACCACTAATTTTCACTTGAGAAAATCCAGAAATAAACACAAGTAAAAACAGAAAACTTAGGAGAATATTTTTTTTAGTCATTATAAAAAAACCTTTCAAGATTGTTTTGAAAGGAATCTGCAGCACAAATATTATGCCCTTATTTTTTGTACATTACTTCTTTTACCGCTTTCACAACATCATTTGCATTTGGCAACCATTCTTCCAATAAAACAGGGGAGTAAGGTGCAGGGGTATCTGCAGTTGTAATTCTTCTGATGGGAGCATCCAAATAATCAAATACGTTTTCTTGCACTTGAAAGGTGATTTCTGAGGAAACACTACCAAATGGCCATGCTTCTTCCAAAATAACCAATCGATTTGTTTTCCTTACCGATTTAAAAATGGCTTCGCTGTCCATAGGTCTAACGGTGCGTAAATCTATAATTTCTACTGAAATTCCTTCTTTTTCTAAAATTTCAGCAGCTTTATAGGCTTCTTTAATTATTTTTCCGAATGAAACTATTGTTACATCAGTTCCTTCTCTTTTGATGTCGGCAACTCCAATTGGCACAATATATTCGCCTTCTGGCACTTCGCCTTTATCACCATACATTTGTTCAGATTCCATAAAAATAACTGGATCATCATCTCTGATTGCGGCTTTCAGCAAACCTTTTGCATCATAAGGATTAGAAGGCACCACCACTTTTAAACCGGGTGTATTTGCAAACCAATTTTCGAAGGCTTGTGAATGCGTAGCTCCCAATTGGCCGGCAGATCCTGTTGGACCTCTAAACACTATTGGGCAATTTATCTGTCCGCCCGACATTTGTCTAATTTTTGCGGCGTTATTTATAATTTGGTCTATACCAACCAATGAAAAGTTAAAAGTCATATATTCAACAATGGGTCTGTTCCCATTCATTGCGGATCCAATTGCGATTCCGGTAAAACCCAATTCAGCAATTGGCGTATCAATTACGCGTTTTGGACCAAACTCATCCAACATCCCTTTTGAAGCTTTATAGGCACCATTATATTCTGCAACTTCTTCTCCTATTAAATATATGGTTTCATCTCTGCGCATTTCTTCACTCATAGCCTCACATATCGCTTCTCTAAACTGTATTGTTTTCATTTTAATTTTGTATTTAGGATTTGCAAAAGTAAGCAATTCTACTTTCACCTTCAAAAATAATCATTGTATAAAAAAGTATTATTATTAAAAAAGTATTATGCACGCATAATACTTTTAAAAAAAAATAGTATATTCGTAGCAGAATAATTAAAAGACGTATAATTTTATACCAAATACTTAGATTCCATGAAAATATTAGTTTGTATCAGTCACGTTCCGGACACCACTTCGAAGATTAATTTTACAGAAAATAATTCTAAATTCGACAGTAACGGAGTGCAATATGTGATAAATCCCTATGATGAATTTGTCCTTACCCGAGCCATGTGGTTTAAAGAAAAACAAGGAGCTACCGTAACCGTAGCCACTGTTGGAAATGCCACTACCGAACCTACATTGCGAAAAGCTTTAGCTATTGGTGCCGATGATGCCATAAGGATAAATACGGAAGCTTTAGACGGTTTTACCGTTGCAAAAGAATTGGCCGAAGTGGTTAAAAAAGGCGGGTACGATTTAGTGCTTGCAGGAAAAGAATCTATCGACTATAATGGCGGAATGGTGCCTGCAATGCTTGCAACCTTTTTAGACTTTAATTTTGTAAATGCTTGTATTGGACTTGAAATTGAAGGCAATAATGCCACTATTTCCCGTGAAATTGATGGTGGAAAAGAAATTCTTACTTCAAATTTACCATTAATTATAGCCGGACAAAAAGGTTTGGTTGAAGAAAAAGATTTACGAATTCCAAATATGCGTGGCATTATGATGGCGCGTCAAAAACCATTGGCAATTGTTGAACCTTCCAATGGAAATCCAACAACTTCAATAGTTTCTTTTGAAAAACAGCCTGCAAAAGCAGCTTGTAAATTAGTGGATGCCGACCATGTGGAAGAACTCATTAATTTATTGCACAACGAAGCAAAAGTAATTTAATGCATTATTGTTTAAACGTTTATTTGTTTAATCGTTTAATAGTTAATTAAAAAAATAAATTCATTTTTAGTGAAAATTTTAGAAAAAACAACTCTAAAATCTAATAGCTAAAATCTAATATCTAAAAAAATATGTCAGTATTAGTTTTTGCCGAATCATCGGAAGGAAAATTTAAAAAATCTGCTTTAGAAGTAACCTCTTACGGAAAAAAAGTTGCTGAGCAATTGGGAACCAACGTAGTGGTATTGACGATAAATTCAAGCGAGTCAGCCAACCTTTATAATTATGGTGCCGAAAAAATTTTAACAGTTACAAATACCGCATTGAAACCCTTTAATGCAAAAGTATATGCCGATATTGTTAAACAAGCTGCTGAAAAAGAAAGTGCACAAGTTGTAATTCTCGAATCAAGTTCAAACGGATTGTATTTTGCCCCAATGGTTGCCGCCAGTTTAAATGCAGGTTATGCAAGTAATGTAATTGCATTGCCAAGTGCAACATCACCTTTTACAGTAAAAAGAAAAACGTTTTCCAACAAAGCTTTTAACAACACACAAATACTAACCGAAGTTAAAGTGATTGCCCTTGCCAAAAATTCCTTCGGATTGGTTGAAAACAAAGTTTCGGGTACATCCGAAGAGTTTTCACCTAAATTGCTTGAAAGCAACCTTGTTTCTAAAACTATTGAGCAAACTTCAGGAAAGGTAACCATTGCCGATGCAGATATTGTAGTTTCAGGAGGAAGAGGATTGAAAGGACCAGAAAATTGGGGAATGATTGAAGAACTGGCCAGCGTTTTAGGCGCAGCTACCGCCTGTTCAAAACCAGTATCCGATTTGGGTTGGAGACCTCATAGTGAACATGTTGGACAAACAGGAAAACCCGTTTCTTCAAATTTATACATTGCCATTGGAATTTCTGGCGCCATTCAACATTTGGCCGGTGTAAACTCCTCAAAATTTAAAGTTGTGATTAATACCGATCCAGAAGCGCCTTTCTTTAAAGCAGCAGACTACGGCATTGTTGGCGATGCTTTTGAAGTAGTTCCAAAATTAATTGAAAAGTTAAAAGAATTTAAAGCGAATAACGCATAATTTTATTAAATTGTGCCTCTCAAAATAGGCTGCCTGATTATTTGGAAAAGTTCCTTTGATTAGACAGTCTTTTTTGTTAATTTTAACTTATGAGTTTAGTTCGCTTAAATATTAAAGGAATATCTTACAGTCAAACACAAAGCGGTGCTTATGCTCTGGTTTTAAGTGAAGTGGGTGGCACAAGAACATTGCCGATTGTTATCGGAGCTTTTGAAGCACAATCTATCGCCATTGCTCTAGAAAAAGAAATTAAACCTCCTCGCCCGTTTAAATCTTTTGCCGACAGATTTCACATCACAATTAAGCAAGTTATCATTCATAAATTGGTTGATGGCGTGTTTTATTCAAGTTTGATTTGTGAGCGTGATAAAATTGAAGAAATTATTGATACCCGAACTTCCGACGCAATTGCTTTGGCAACCCGTTTTAATGCCCCAATTTATACCTATGAAAATATTTTGGATAAAGCGGGAATTTATTTGAAAGCCAAAGATGAATTTGCGGATGAAAAAGGCTCTTTAAGCATAGAAAAATTAATTGAAGAACCTGAAAAAGAAAGTTCGATTTCAAAAGATTCTATAGAAGAATTGCATGAAAAATTAAGTAAAGCTGTTCAAAACGAAGACTATGAATTGGCAGCGAAAATCCGTGATGAAATAACAAAACGCAATTTATAATAATTTATTTATGTTTAAAAAATTAAGCTTAGCTACCCTTTTCTTTTTTAGTATATTTTCTACAACCGCTCAAGAAACCATCCAAAATACAATTATTGACAGCCAAGGAATCTCAACTACTTCAATATGGCGTGGCGTTTTAGGAATGTTTTCCTTACTATTAATTTCTTATGTGCTCAGCAGTAACCGCAAGGCCATTAATTGGAAAACCGTTGGAGCAGGTTTATCCGCTCAATTACTTATTGGCATAGGGGTATTAAAAGTTACTTTTATTCAGCGAGGTTTTGAATTTGTTGGTGGTATTTTTACCAATATTTTAGATTTTACAGCCGCAGGAAGTCGGTTTTTATTTGGTGGTTTAATGGATATTGATTCATACGGATTTATATTTATATTTCAAATTATGCCCACAATTATATTCTTTTCTGCATTAACTTCCTTGTTATTTTATTTAGGCGTTATTCAAATTGTTGTAAAAGGAATGGCATTGGCATTGACCAAATTATTAAAGATTTCAGGTGCCGAAAGTTTATCAGTTGCAGGAAATATCTTTTTAGGACAAACTGAAGCACCCCTAATGATTAAAGCCTATTTGGAACGCATGAACCGTTCAGAAATATTATTGGTGATGATTGGCGGAATGGCCACTGTTGCCGGTGGTGTTTTAGCGGCTTATATAGGATTTCTGGGTGGAAATGACCCTGTTTTACGTTTGCAATTTGCCAAACATTTATTGGCAGCATCCGTTATGGCTGCTCCCGGAGCCATTGTAATTTCAAAAATGCTGTATCCACAAACTGAAGAAATTAATACAGACGTAAAAGTTTCGCAAGAAAAAATTGGCTCAAATATTTTAGATGCCATTGCCAACGGAACTACCGAAGGTTTAAAATTAGCAGCTAATGTGGCCGCTATGTTGTTGGTATTTGTGGCTTTAATTGCCATGTTAAATGGCATTTTGGGATGGGTTGGTTCTGTAACCTCTCTAAATGGCTGGATTACTGCCTATACGCCCTATCAACAATTTTCTTTAGAATCAATTTTAGGAACTATTTTTGCGCCGCTAATGTGGTTAATTGGCGTAGCAAGAGAAGATATGATGTTGATGGGACAATTATTGGGCGTAAAACTAGCCGCAAGTGAATTTGTGGGATACATTCAATTGGCCGAGTTAAAAAACATGGCCAATGTTACACATTTAACCTATAACAAATCGATAATTATGGCAACGTATATGTTGTGCGGTTTTGCTAATTTTGCTTCAATAGGAATTCAAATTGGCGGCATTGGTTCTTTAGCGCCGGGTCAAAGAAAAACATTATCAGAATTCGGACTAAAAGCTGTAATTGGAGGTTCTATAGCTTCTTTACTTTCAGCAACAATTGCTGGAATGATTATTGGATAAAACTGTTGAAAAGTTAAAAGTTGAAAGGTTAAAAAGTTGAAACGTTTAATTGTTTAACTGTTTAATGATGCGAAATTTACTTTAAACGATTAAACGCTTCAACAAATAAACAAGAATGTTGAAAGGTTGAAAAGTTGAAAGGTTTAACTGTTTAACTGTTTAATGATACAAAATTTACTTTAAACGATTAAACGCTTCAACAAATAAACAAGAATGTTGAAAGGTTGAAAGGTTTAACTGTTTAATGATACGAAATTTACTTTAAACGATTAAACGCTTCAACAAATAAACAAGAATTGTCAACAAATAAACAATAATATGAGACAATACCTAGACTTAATTAAATACGTTCAAAATAAAGGAACGCTAAAAGAAGACAGAACAGGGACTGGTACAAAAAGTATTTTTGGTTATCAAATGCGTTTCGATTTAAGTGAGGGATTTCCTATGCTAACCACAAAAAAATTGCATTTAAAATCCATTATTTACGAATTGCTGTGGTTTTTAAATGGAGATACCAATATTCAATATTTGAAAGAACACGATGTGAAAATATGGGATGCTTGGGCAAATGAAAGTGGCGATTTAGGTCCGGTTTATGGCCATCAGTGGCGGAACTGGAATAACGAAGGCATTGACCAAATTTCAGAACTTATCCACACTTTAAAAACCAATCCCGACAGCAGAAGAATGTTGGTATCTGCCTGGAATCCAAGTGTATTGCCCAATACATCCGTTTCTTTTTCAGAAAACGTTGCCAATGGGAAAGCGGCATTACCTCCATGTCACGCCTTTTTTCAATTTTATGTGGCCAATGGCAAATTATCCTGCCAATTGTACCAACGCAGCGCGGATATCTTTTTAGGCGTGCCTTTCAACATTGCTTCTTACGCCTTATTCACCATGATGGTTGCTCAGGTTTGTGATTTAAAATTAGGAGATTTTGTGCATACTTTTGGCGATGCACATATTTACAGCAACCATAGCGCACAAATCGATTTGCAATTGTCAAGAGAGCCAAGAGGGTTGCCAAAAATGGAAATTAATCCAGCCATAAAAAATATCTTCGATTTTAAATTTGAAGATTTTAATTTAGTAGGTTACAATCCGCATCCGCATATTAAAGGAGAAGTTTCAGTATAAAAATAGAAATAATAAAATCTTCAATTAATGTTAAGGTATTTTAATGCTTAATAGTGCTTAAAAACTTTAATGATTCTTTAATACAGAATTAGTAAAACATTTAATATATTTAGGCTTAATTTAATAAAAAGCAAAATGAACGCAGCAGAACTAAAAATCAAAATAATTCTAAGAATAATTGAAATTGAAGATGCTGAACTATTAAAATCAATTGACGCTCTTTTTAATACTTCAGATGAAAATATTTCAAAGTTCTTAGCAAATGCATCTGAAAAATTTCAAAATGATAATCTAAATGAAACAGAAGATTTCACTGGTTATATTAAAGAATGGGTTAAAAATATGTAAAATGAATTCTATGGATCAACAACACGAATTGTATGAAAATGCACGAAATCGCGCAAAACAAAAAAAGAGACTTTATCATCATTTTATAGTTTTTTTAGTAGGCTCTGTATTTTTAATACTGCTTAACAAGATTTTAAAAGTTGGTGAAACTGTTATTGAAAACTGGTTTGTTTGGGCTATAACCTTATGGTTCTTCTTTTTTGTGTTGCATTTTATCAATGTTTTTGTTACCAATCGCTTTATGGGAAAAGAATGGGAGCGTTTGGAGACCGAAAAATTAGTGAAAGCACAAGAATTAAAAATTGCCAAATTAGAAAAAGAAGAGGCTGTTGAAGCCGCCTTAAAAGCCGAAAAATCCCAAAACAACGCTATAGAAGAATGATTACAATTATAGCTGCCATAGCAGAAAATAATGCCTTGGGAAAAGGCAATAAACTTATTTGGTATTTACCTGCTGATTTAAAACGATTCAAAAAATCGACATTAAATCACTGGGTTATTATGGGTAGAAAAACTTATGAATCCATAGTTAAACCACTTCAAAACAGAACAAATATCCTAATTACCCGCAACAAAAATTACAAGGCTGAAGGTTGTATTGTTGTAAATTCTATTGAAGAAGCCATTCAATTGGCTATAAAAGAAGATAAAAATCCATTTATTTTAGGAGGTGCAGAAATATATAAACAAGCCATGCCGTTTACCGATAAACTCGATTTAACTTTTGTTCACCATAAATTTGATGCGGATGTCTTTTTTCCTGAAATAGATAAAACAATATGGAAAGAAACCTCACGGGAAGATTTTAAAGCCGACGAAAAAAATAAGTATGATTACAGCTTTGTAACCTTCGAGCGCAAATAATTTAAATTGATATTATTTAATATTCAACACAAAAGGCATTCTAGCTTGTACTCCTTTTACTTCTGAAAATTGTTTTATGGTTTGGTATATGTTATAATTTTCCAATCCTAAGGCTTCAATCATCATTTTTTCTTTTGATTTCATAAAAGGCAAACCGCTAAACTTATCTGCTAAGTCCAATTTATAATCAGGATAATTTCGCACTTTATAATCAACAACTGCAGCGAGTTTAGCGGCATATTTTATGGCATCATCCAAATTCCCCAACTCATCAACCAAACCATTATTTAAAGCATCCACTCCAGACCAAACACGACCTTGGGCAATACTATCCACTGCTTGCACAGTCATATTTCTTCCCACAGAAACTCTTTCCACGAAAGTTGTATATATGTCTTCGACACCTTCGGTAGTTACGGCTCTAAACTCATTGGTAATAGGTTTAAAAACACTGTAGCTTGGGCCTTTATTGGTACTTACCTGTTCGGCATTTATTCCAATATTATCGGCCAACTTGCTTATGTTTGGGATTGCCCCAAAAACACCGATAGATCCAGAAATGGTTGTTGGTTGTGCAAAAATTCTATCTGCATTACAAGCGATATAATAACCGCCTGAGGCAGCAACATCTCCCATAGAAACTACTAAAGGAAGTTCTTTTTTGGTCAATTCCAATTCTCTCCAAATTAATTCTGAAGCCAAAGCACTTCCTCCAGGTGAATTTATTCGCAATACTATTGCTTTTACATTTTTATCTTTTCGAGCTTTGCGCAGTGTTTCAATCATCAATTCCTGCCCAATATAATCTTCATTTCCTTTACCGTAAATAATTTCACCTTGAGCATAAATTACAGCAATTTTATTTGTTGCCGTTGAGGTTGAGGTCAAACGTCCTTTACCTGTTGAAATATAATCTGAAATTGTAACTTTATTTAAATCAGCATCCACAGAAATACCAGATGCTATTTTTAACTTGTTGTCATATTCATCCATATAAACTGCAGCATCAACAATATGATTTTCAACGGCCAATTTTGCATTTCGTGCCCATAAATTATCGGCAACAAGATTGAGTTCTTCAACTGTTTTATTTCTGTTTTTTGAAATATCAGTTAACAATTCTCCCCAAATAGATTGTAAAAATGTAGTGATTTGTTCTCTATTTTCATCACTCATCTTATTGTATAAAAATGGTTCAACGGCGCTTTTATATTTTCCATGCCTTATCACTTCCATTTTTACACCGGTTTTATCCTGTAAATCTTTAAAAAATAATACTTCAGAAGACAAACCCTTAAATTCAATTCCGCCAGAAGGATTCATAAAAATAGAATCGGCCACAGAACTTAGGTAATATGATTTTTGGTTGTAAACATCTCCATATGCCATTACAAATTTGCCTGATTCCTTAAATTCCTCCAATTTATTTCTAATGGCTTGGGTCTGTGAAATCCCGGCATTTACATCAAGTGCATTAATACTTATTCCGGTAATATTATCATCATTTTTGGCATTTTCAATGGCATTGATAATTTCATTCAATCCCATTTTTTCATCACCTAATGCTAAAAACTCTTGAAGAAAATCAGTGCCTTTTGGCGCATAATCTTTCACGGCTCCATCCAATTTGATTTCCAAAACTGTATTGCTTTTAACTTCAACCTTTTCCGATTCGCCTATAGCCATACCAATCACAACAAGCAAAATAAGCAGAATGCCCAATGCAATCAGCGTTCCTAAAATTGATGCTATTAAATTTCTTAAAAATTTCATATTAATTTTAAATTTAAAATCCGAAATAATTTATAAATGTTTATAAATTAGGGCACAAAGATATGTATTTCTCTGATACTTTTCTTTTCTTTGCATTCACTTTATGACATTATTAAGACCTACATATTTATCATTGGGAAGCAACCAAGGAAACAAGCTTGAAAATTTACAGCAAGCTATAGATTTAATTGCAGAAAAAATAGGCCAAATAGCTAAGATTTCCTCAGTATACAAAACGGAATCCTGGGGTTTTAAAAGTGACCATTTCTTAAACGTTTGCATTCAAATGACTACAAGTTTAAATCCTGAAAACCTCTTAAAATCCATCCACGAAATTGAACAATCGTTGGGAAGAAACAGGACTTCTGAAACGGGTTACAAAGCGCGGATTATTGATATTGACGTATTGATTTTTGATACTGAAATTATTATTTCAAAAGCGCTAATTGTGCCTCATAAAGAGATGTTAGCCAGAAAATTTGTTCTTGTTCCATTAGCTGAAATTGCGCCCAATCTAATTCACCCCATTACAAAACAACGCATACAAATTTGCCTTGAAAATTGTACAGACAGCGGCACAATTGAAAAAACTTCCTTAATGCTTAAAAGTCCGATTTCACTTTCTGAAAAATTTAATTATATTGCTATCGAAGGAAATATTGGCTCTGGAAAAACAACACTTGCCACTATGATTGCTGAAGATTTTAATGCTAAAATTATATTGGAACGCTTTGCCGACAATCCTTTTTTACCAAAATTTTATGAAGATAATGACCGCTATGCTTTTCCGCTGGAAATGAGCTTCTTGGCCGACCGTTATCAACAACTTTCAGATGATTTGGCGCAATTTGATTTGTTTAAAAACTTTATCGTTTCAGATTATTATATTTTTAAGTCACTTATTTTTGCACAAATTACCTTACAAAAAGACGAGTTTTATTTATACCGAAAAATGTTTGACCTTATGTACAAAGAAATTTCAAAACCCGACTTGTACATTTATCTTTATCAGGATACACCACAATTACTTCAAAATATTAAAAAAAGAGGTCGGGATTATGA
>JBAZGP010000071.1:0-12041 GCA_041652835.1 Lutibacter sp.
AGTGAAATTGTTAAAACCAATGCTGTTAAAATTACGGTTTCAAAATCGGTAGAAATTTCTAAAGACCCAAATAACCCTGAGTATATTGCACAGCAAAATATACATTTGGTGGCTGAGGTTTCCAATTTAAATCCTTATGTTGGCGAAGGAATTTATGTAGTTTACAAATTATTTGTCAGTGAAAATATAAGTGTTAACGATTGGCGCGTAACCGAATCCCCACAATACAACGGCTTTTGGAATCAAGACATTGAAGTAACAGGACTCAACGTACAAAAGGGAAAGTACAATGGTGAAGATTACAGATACCTTGTGCTTAAAAAAGCGGTGCTTATTCCCCAAAGATCTGGAGAATTAATAGTTGAACCTATGAAAATGGACTTTTCTGTTGGAATTCCTACTGGCAGAGGAGATTTTTTCGGAAATATGATCACCAGAAACATCAGTTACGCAACGGAATCACCTGTTAAAAAGATTAGGGTAAAAGCATTGCCAGAAGAAGGAAAACCTGATGGTTTTTCGGGTGCTGTAGGCGAATTTGAGTTTAAAGTTTCTGCAGACAAAAATGTGTTAAAAGCAAACGAAGCAGCGCAGATAAAGGTGGAAGTTAAAGGAAGAGGCAATTTAAAATTGTTTGAAATCCCTAAAATAGTTACGCCGGCCGAACTGGAAGCCTACACTCCCGAACATAAGGAAGAGGTTACAAATACGTTAAGCGGATTACAAGGAACGGTTTCAGATGCCTATACAGTTGTTCCGCAATTCAAAGGAAAATATAAAATTCCGGAAGTCAACTTCTCCTATTTCAATCCAAAAGAAAAAAAATATCATACCATTTTGGCAAAAGCCGTTTTTGTGGAGGTTACCGAGGGCAATGAAATGCCATCATCAAATAATGACACTGCCAATACCATCAAAAAGAATGTAGTGACAAATGGAAATAATTTCAGATTTATAGCTTTGGAAACCAAGCTTGAACCTTCCGTAAAAGATGATTTTTTACATTCATCCGAATTTTATTTGTTATTATTTCTGCCTTTCTTAGTGATCCCTATTGGCATCTTTATCGGTAAAGAACGCACAAAACGCGCCAGAGATATATTCGGAAATAAAATTAGATTGGCCAATAGATTAGCCCGCAAATATTTGTCGGAAGCTAAAAAGCAATTGGGTAAAAAAGAAGCATTTTACATCGCTCTGGAAAAAGCGCTTCATAATTTTCTGAAAGCAAAACTTCAAATAGAAACTTCAGAGTTTTCTAAAGAAAAAATTACTGAATTACTTCAAAATAAAGGTGTTAAAGCTGAAACTATAAAAGAATTTATAGCCGTTTTAAACGATTGTGACTTTGCGCGCTACACCCCAACTACAGATGTTATGATGAAGAATGAGTATGAAAAGACAGTAAAAATATTAACCGAAATTGAAAAGCAGCTGTAATATGAAAATGAGATTTCTTTTTATACTAACGTTATTTTTGGGACTCCTTTCCTATTCGCAAACTTCCGATAAGTTGTTTTCAGAGGCAAATGATTTTTATAAAAACGGACAATATTCTAAAGCCATTAAATTGTACTCAAACCTTGAAGAGCAAGGGTTGGAATCAGACGATTTGTTTTTTAATTTGGGCAATTGCTATTACAAATTAAATAAAGTGGCACCTTCCATTTATTATTATGAGAAAGCATTAAAAATAAATCCGCTTAATGAAGACGCATCAATTAATTTGGCTTATGCAAAGCGAATGACCATTGATGTTATTGAAGATTTGCCAAAAACATTTTTACAGCGATTTTCCGCAACAGTTGTGCAAAAGTTAACTTATGATAATTGGGCATTATTGGCTGTTATCGCCTCATTTTTATCGGCATTTTTGTTTTTATTGTATTATTTTTCATCTTCCTCCAAAAGAAAAATATTATATTTCAATATGAGTATATTTTTTGTTTTTGCGATGATTGTAACTGCGGTTTTTGCTTTTAGCAATTATAAAACCATTCAAAAAAACAGGAGTGCCATTATTTTTTCTCCGAAAAGCGAAATTAAAAATTCACCTTCTTTTGATGGTGAAACAGTTTTTGAGCTTCATGAAGGAACTAAAGTGTATATTTTGGATGAACTTTCCAATTGGAAGAAAATTAAACTCGCCGATGGTAAAATTGGCTGGATAAAAACTTCTGATTTAAAAGAAATCTAATACCTATTAAACATTCAATTGGTATAAAACCTAATTCTCAAGAAATAATTCATCAATTTTTTCCTTTAATTCCTGCCCGTGAATATTTACGGCAATAATTTTTCCTGAGGCATCAATTAAAAAATTAGTGGGTAAAGAAGTAATTCCGTATTCGACGGAAACCTTAGTTTTAAAGCCTTCAACAGTAGAAACCTCTGTCCAAATTCTATTATCTTTTTCAATGGCATTTAACCAATTTTCACGTTTTGAGTCAAGTGAAATTCCATAAATTTCAAAGCCTTTGGCATTGTAAGCAGTATATAAACTATTCAATAATTTGCTTTCTGTTCTGCATGGCGGACACCAACTTGCCCAAAAATCAATTAGGGTATATTTTTTTTTAATATTGTTAAGACTTCTCATTTCATTGGAACTGTTGGGCATTTCAATATCTGAAATCACGCCTCCAACACTCGTCTTTTCCAACAATTGAAGCCTGTCTTTTAGTTTTTTAGTCATGTTTAAAGCAGGATATTTTTTTTCAAAATCACCTACCAACGTTTTTAAAAATGGTAGGTATTCTCCACCAACCCACCGAATTGATGTTGGATAAATGGCAATAGAAGTTCCCATTTTCTCCTTTACAAAAGTCATTAATTCATTTAAATGCTTTTTGTAGTTTTCAATTTCAAGCTCCCTTAATTTAACAACTTTATCTTCATTTGCATTCTCCTTTTGCAATGCTTTAATTTCATTTCTTACGGATTTTACCAATCGGTCTAACGACTCATTTCTAAATGTTTCATAAGCATTCCATAAATCAGTATCAACAGAGCCGCTGATTTTTAAATCATCAATTGAATTTCCTTTTATTGAAATATGCTGGTCTTTATCAATAGCTAAATTAATGGTTTTTATTCCATCAAAAGTTAAGGTGTAAATGTTGGGTTCCAAAAAATAATCCTTTTTAAACCTGCCTTTGTTAGTCACTTTTAAAGTGTCAACAACAGATCTTGTATTGTTTTGAATGTCATTAACCACTGAAAACACAACGAAATTTTTTATCAGATTAGAAACATGGCCTTCAATGGTAAAAGAAGGTTCTTTTTTTGAGGAGCAACCAATAAATAATAGTGTAAAAAGAGATAAAATGAAAAAGTGGCGGGTATAATTCAGCATAGTCAAATTTGTTTTAAAAGCTAACGCACAAATTTAAATTAACTAACGTTAAATTAGTTAAAAATAATTTTTTCATTTTCATCTTCTCCAATTTTTACAAATTCAGGAAAAATAGTTGGCGCTAAATTTTTAATAGGTTTGTATAAAACGGCACTTTCTTGCTGTTCTTCAGATAAAAACGGAAGCCTATTGTTCAATTTAGCGAACATTAATAAAATAAGGCTTAATAAAAATCCGATTTTTAATATACCAAAAATTCCGCCGAGCAATTTATTTAAAATGCCTAAACTGGCAAAATTGGCCATTTTTGTTAACATTTTTCCAGCTAAAGAAATCACTAAAACAATAATAATAAAAGTGATTGCAAATGAAATCAAGGTGAGGTATTTTTCATCCCAAGAAACTTGTGTGGTCAAAAGCCTTCTTATATAATGAGAGAAATGAATGGCACCATAAATTCCAACAATCAAAGCAACAAACGAAGCAACTTCAACAAATAAGCCTTTAAACAACCCTCTTATAAAACCAAACAGCAAAAGTACTGCGATTATAATATCAAATGTATTCATCTCATGATTTTTGTAAATATACATGAATCGATTTGTATATTTGCAAACATAATACCAATTAAACATTCAAATTCAATTGGTATAACTAAAATTTTGAAATGTCAAGAGATAAAAAATTAAAAGAAGATTGGGAGCAGATACTCAACATATTAACGGCTACTTTTGGAGATGGAGAACCTTTGAATTTAGACGCCATTATTTATTTAATTGGAGTTCAGGAATTGGGGCAAGGCGTTAAAGAATTTAAAAAAGACGATAAATTAAATTTAATGCACATTGCAATTTGCAGATTGTTGGAGCCTTTTGGTTACTACGAATTTGATTTTTTCGATAGCGAGGGCTGGCCTCATTATAAATTTTTGGGGGAATTGCCACAGCTAAAACCGGGAGAGCAAACTGTGCTTATGAAAGAAGCAATCGTTTTGTATTTTAAAGAAAGTAAACTGATTTAAGTTACGGCCATTTTTTGAATCATTTTTGAAAGTAATTTAGGAAAAAATCGTTTCATATAAATCGCTAATTTTTCTTTAAATCCGCCAATAAAAACTTCTTGTTTCTCTTGGCTAACTGCTTTTAATAACTTTTTCGCAAATGCTTCAGGCGTTAATCCATTTTTTGTTGCGCTGTCCATTTTATTTTGTGGTGTTCCATCAGCAGTTAACGCATTTATAGAAACATTGGTTTGTACAAATCCGGGACAAACTAACGTAATTTTAATATGATGTTGATAAATTTCAGCGCGTAAACTGTCGAAAAAACCGTGTAATGCGTGTTTAGAAGCTGCATAAGACGAACGTAATGGCGTGCCTATTTTCCCTAAAACGCTTGAAGTTACCACAAAATAACCACTATTCTTTTTAATAAAATGAGGTAAAAGCGCTTTGGTAAGTGCCACCGTTCCCAAATAATTAACATCCATAATGCGTTTATCAACAGCAATTGAAGTGTCTTTTGCAAACGACCGCTGACTTATACCGCCATTATTAAACAGCACATCAACCACGCCAAACAAAGCCAAAGCTTCTTCAACCTTTGCTGGTAAACTGATGTAATTTTCCAAATCAAGCGGTAAAATTTTTACATTTTCGGGATTTTGGCAGGCGTTTTTAACTTCATTTAAAGCAACTTCATTGCGCGAAGAAAGAATTAGTTTTGTTTGCTGTTTTGAAAGTTCAATAGCCAAGGATTTTCCAATACCCGATGACGCTCCGGTAATCCAAATAACCTTATGATTAAAATTCATAATTTAAAGTTTAAGTAAAAAATAAAAATAGTTACTTTTGGCGTGATAAATGAATAAACAATCAAAAAAAGAAGAAAATGCTTAAAAAAATCTTGTGCGCACTTTTATTATTTTCCATTGGCGTTCAGAGTCAGAATACAATTACGGGAAAATTAAGCCCGAAAAACGATTTGTTGACCATCGTTATTTTGTACCAACTAAACGGCGCCAAACAGGTTTATATTTCAAATTCCAAAATAGACAACGAACAATTTAAAATGGAAATTCCAAAGGGAAATCCTTCAGGAATGTACCGATTGTCGTTCAACACTGCAATACCTGGTTACATTGATTTTCTTTTTGACCAAGAAGATGTGCAGTTGAAGTTTGACCCACTAAACATATTAAATAGCCTTGAATTTTTAAATTCTGAAGAAAATAAAATTTATGCCAATTTTTTGAAGGAATCAACAAAAGAACAGCAGAAACTGGATTCTCTACAAATTGTATTTTTTGGGCTAAAGGACAAAAAACAAGATGAAATTACTGCTGATTTTTACGCTAAATATTTAAATCATTATACCAAATTACAAACGGAATATGATCATAAAACAATTGGAAAATTGGCAAATCATTTTATAAAATCGGAACAAAAATATTATGCGCCAACCCTTTTTGTGTCTCCGCAGAAATATTTAAACAGCGTGAAACAACATTTTTTCGATTTTATTAATTTTGAAGACAATGTCTTGAAAAAGGCAAATTTTTTTGGACAAAAAGCCATTGAATATGTATTTTATTTAAATATTTCGGATGATTTTGAGGTTCAAAACATGTTATACAAAAACGCCGTAAATGAATTGATGCAAAAAGTTGGCGAAAATGATGAGGTAAAAAGTGAGATTTTAACTTCTTTAATCTATGCTTTTGAGCAATATGAAAACCTGAATCTGGCTGGTTTTGTTATTGATGATTTCTACAACAAATTGCCTGCATCATACAAAAATGAAAAATTGATTGCCGAGATGAAATCAAAAATAAAATTGGCTGTTGGTAATAAAGCTCCTGAAATTACTTGGGAAGAAAATGGCTCACAAAAAAAAATAAGTACGTTTAATGTGAATGGCGCAGAAAATTATGTTTTGGTTTTTTGGAGTACCTCTTGCTCCCATTGTTTAAATGAAATTCCGAAATTGTATGAATTTTCGAAAGATAGTGAAGCAATTCATGTGATTGCGGTAGCTTTGGAAAACAATAAAGCGGGTTTTGAGCAATACGCCTCAAAATTTACATCTTGGACCAATATTTTGGGTTTGAAAAAATGGGAAAATGAAATGGCTAAGGAATATGAAATCAATGCAACGCCAACCTATTTTATTTTAGACAAAGACAAAAAAATTATAGCAAAACCACTACATTTTGACGATATAAAAGCTTTTTTTGAAAATTAAAGATAACTAAAAACTTAAACGAGTTCTTTTAAAAGTTAAATTAAAGAACTTGTTTTTTATTTTAGTTTATGTCTACATCGGTGATTCGGCTTATGATGAGAATAAGTTTCATTACTTTCTGAAATTTTTCCTGCAAGAAATTGTGAAACAATTTCTTGGGAATTTCCAGAACAACCACTAATGACCTGAATGTTACATGCATTTAATACATTAATTGCCTCTTCACCAATTCCTCCAGCAAGCATAATGGTTACACCGTTTTCAGCTAAAACGCTTCCAATATTAGAGTTACATCCACGACCTAAATCCGATTTAATGGTTTTAATTTCAACTATTTTACCACCTTCTATAAAAGAATAAATTTCATAAAAATCACAATGTCCAAAATGGTCTTCTATTTGGTTAAGTTTATTAACGGGTATTGCTATTGTTTTCATTTTTAAAAATTAAATATTATACAATCTTTTATTTATTTAAATTTATCAATTCATTTTTGTTATTATCAGGATTTTCTTCACAACTAGCGTGATTATTATCTCCTTCTATCAATTTATAGCATCTTTTACAACGATGCCATTCTTGTGAGAACTCATAATTGCCACCTCCAATTTCAATAGCTTTTCCCTCAACAAATGCTTTTGTAATATTTTTTAGGGCTTTGTTATAAATTCGGGTAAGGGTTGGTCTTGAAACATTCATTTGAACTGAAGCCTCTTTTTGTGAAAGCATTTCGTAATTAACCAACCGGAGACATTCATATTCTTCAAAAGACAATTTAACAGCTTCAATTTTACATCGTGGAATTCCAAATGGCTTAAAACCTTTCATTATTGGAGGTTTAGAAATTCTTCTATTCTTTTCAGGTCGTGCCATTTTATCAAGTTTCTAATATAATTACAGAATTAAAATACAAAGATAATGAACCTACGTTCATAATTACTGATAAATTAATTATATTTTGAATTTTTTTTGGAAGTTTTAAAGAGTATAAGTTTATCCTCAACAAATCAATAAAATACTTTTTTAACCACTTCTAATAACGTAAAAGTTGGTCAACTTTTTTATGAATAACAACAAAGCCAATTCATTATTTATAATCTAATTTCACTCATTAAAAATGAAAAAAGGCATCTTCAAGATGTTCAAGGCTAAATTGATTTTCATTTTTTATGATGGCAATAATGTCAAACCTAACTTCTACGTCCAAATCTTTTGAAATCACATATTCGTTAACAGCTTCCACCAACATTTTAATTTTTTTCTGATTTACAAAATCCTGTGGATCACCCATATAATCAGACGAACGTGTTTTCACTTCAACAACAGCTAAAACATTATTTTTTCGGGCAATAATATCAACTTCCGCTTTTTTATAGCGCCAATTGCGTTCCACAATTTCATAGCCATTTTTTTCAAGTTCTTCAACCGCAAGCTCTTCACCCAACTCCCCTAAATCATTGTGTGTTGCCATTACTTTAAAAATTTAAGCGTTGTTTTTTCAGGAGTGACATTTAACTCAACGGTACGCCCTAAAATTAAGGTGCGATTGTCGTTTGTATGTCCTGCCGGAAAACCAAAAACCACCGGAAAATTATATTCCGAAACGCAATCTAAAATAATTTCTTCAGCAGTTTTTCCAAAAGGAATTTCATTGTCGTGCATATCGGTCATTCCGCCAACAATCAAACCTTTTAAATTATTGAAATAGCCGTTTCGTTTCAGGTTCATCATCATCCGATCAATATGGTATAAATATTCATCCAAATCTTCTATAAAAAGAATTTTTCCTGAAGTGTTTAAAGTTGATTTACTTCCCAATAAACTGTACAAAACCGATAGATTTCCACCAACAAGTTCGCCTGTTGCATTGCCCATTTTATTATTTTTTGAAGAAAGAATAGTGTAGTTTAAGTTGTTTCCAAACAAACTCTTTTTTAAAGAATCCAGCGTTTCTGTAGTATTTTTTTTAATATTTATAGGCATTGTTGCATGCAAAGTTTCTATGCCTAAATGATGGATATGATTGTGTAAAACCGTAATATCCGAATAACCTACAATCCATTTTGGGGTTTTCTTGAAGTCGGAAAAATCGAGTTGGTCCACAATTCTAACTGTTCCATAACCTCCACGCGCACACCAAATGGCTCTAACTAACGGATTGTCCAACATATTTTGAAAATCTGCAATTCTTTTTTCATCTGTGCCCGAAAATTGATTTTCATCTGAGCCTATCGTTTCACCAATTATGACTTTTAAACCCCAATTCTCCAACAATTTAATGGCAGGTATAATTTCTCCTGAATCAATTTTTCGTGCTGTTGAAACAATGGCAACAATAGCTTCTTTTTGCAAATTTTTTGGTTGAATCATCTTAAAAATTAATAAAACATAATGCAAATTACGAAAACCGAATCAACTATTCACTTTTATGGCAAACAATCCTTATTTTTGTGCTCATAAATAAAATTCATGAGCAATTCAAAAAGGTATACCATTACTGCAGCGCTTCCTTACACCAACGGTCCGGTTCATATTGGGCATTTAGCGGGAGTTTATATTCCGGCAGATATTTACGCACGTTATTTACGCATGACTGGAAATGACGTGATTTATATTTGTGGATCAGATGAACACGGCGTTCCAATTACCATTAAAGCAAAAAAAGAAGGTATTTCGCCTCAGGATGTGGTAGATAAATACCACGCCATTATAAAAAAATCTTTTGAAGATTTCGGAATTTCGTTCGATAATTATTCCCGTACTTCCGCAGAAATTCACCATAAAACTGCTTCTGAATTTTTTAAAAAGTTGTATGACGAAGGAAAATTTATTGAAGAAACCAGCGAACAATTGTACGATGAAGAAGCCCACCAGTTTTTGGCCGATCGATTTGTTGTTGGCACTTGTCCGAAATGTGGCAACGAAGAAAGTTATGGTGATCAATGCGAAAAATGTGGAACAAGCCTTAATGCCACCGATTTAATCAATCCAAGATCAGCAATTACAGGAAATATTCCTACTAAAAAAATGACAAAACATTGGTATTTACCTCTGGAAAAATACGAAAAATGGTTGCGCGAATGGATTGTGGAAGGTCATAAAAACGATTGGAAACCCAATGTATTGGGCCAAGTAAAATCGTGGTTAGACGACGGATTAAAACCAAGAGCCGTTACGCGCGATTTAGATTGGGGAATTCCGGTTCCTGTGAAAGGTGCGGAAGGAAAAGTGTTGTATGTTTGGTTTGATGCGCCTATTGGTTATATTTCTTCCACAAAAGAATGGGCGGCACGTGAAGGAAAAGATTGGGAACCTTACTGGAAAGATAAAGACACAAAACTCATTCATTTTATTGGAAAAGACAATATTGTGTTTCATTGCATCATTTTTCCAGCGATGTTAAAGGCTGAAGGCACTTTTATTTTACCTGAAAATGTTCCGGCAAATGAGTTTTTAAATTTGGAAGGCCATAAAATTTCCACTTCAAAAAATTGGGCGGTTTGGCTGCACGAATATTTGGAAGATTTTCCAAATAAACAAGATGTGTTGCGTTATGCATTAACTGCAAATGCACCTGAAACCAAGGATAATGATTTTACATGGAAAGATTTTCAGGCTAAAAACAACAACGAATTGGTTGCTATTTTTGGCAATTTTATCAATAGAGTGGTGGTTTTAACCAATAAATATTACAATGGAATTGTTCCTGAGCCTAATGAGTTTATTGATATTGATAATGAAACCTTGGAGAAATTACAAAAATTTCCTTCTATTATTGGAAGCTCCATTGTGCGGTTTCGTTTTAGGGAAGCATCACAAGAATTGTTGAATTTGGCACGTTTGGGCAACAAATATTTAGCCGATGAAGAGCCTTGGAAAATAATTAAGGATGATGAAGAACGCGTAAAAACGGTGATGTACATTGCGTTGCAAATTGCAACTGCTTTGGCTGTTTTAAGTGAACCTTTTTTACCATTTACTTCTGCAAAATTGAAAAGGATATTAAATATCGCTTCGACTCCGCTCAGCGACCAATCTGACAGCGCCCGGAGCGGAGCCGAAGGGTGGAGTGATGTTGAAGATAAAGAAGAGTTACTGAGTCCAAATCACCAAATTGGCACGGCAGAATTGCTGTTTGCAAAAATTGAAGATGACGAAATAGAAGCCCAATTGGCTAAATTAGAAGCTACTAAACTGGTAAATATATCAGAAAATAGTGTTGTTGAAGCTCAAAAAGAAACCATTGAATTTGATGATTTTACCAAGCTGGATATTAGGGTAGGAACCATTGTGGAAGCTGTAAAAGTTCCTAAAACAAAAAAGTTGCTTCAGCTTAAAGTTGATGTTGGGATTGATGTTCGCACCATAGTTTCTGGAATTGCAGAAAGTTTTAAACTCGAAGATATTATTGGACAAAAGGTGACCGTTTTGGTTAATTTGGCACCAAGAGTTTTAAAGGGTATTGAAAGTATGGGTATGATTTTAATGACCAATACACCCGATGGAAAATTGGCTTTTATTGAACCTGAAAATGATTCGGTAAAAAATGGAGAACAAATTAGTTAGTTGAAACAGTTTAAAAGTTTCAAGTTCAAATTGTATCAGGAAAAAACCTGAAACTTTAAAGTTCAAAGTTAAAAACAATTTCCTTTTGTACCACAATCAAACTCCCTTTCCTTAGGAAAGGGCTTGGGATAGGAAAAAAACCCAAAATCAACAATGCAATTACTTAACTACATAAAATCCTTCACCAATCTTCCGGAAAAAGGCATTCAAAATACCATCCTATTGTTAAATGAAGATTGCACTATTCCTTTTATTTCTCGCTACAGGAAAGAACTGACAGGAAATTTGGATGAAGTTCAAATTGGAGATATTGTAAAATACAAAGCTCAGTTTGAAGAAATAGAAAAACGTAAAATTACCATTTTAAAAGCATTAGAAGAACAAGGCGTTTTAACCAATGAGCTGAAGGATAAAATCACCTTATGTAAAGATTTAATCACTTTGGAAGACATTTATCTGCCTTTCAAGAAAAAACGCAATACAAAGGCCGAAACCGCACGCAAAAATGGATTGGAACCTTTGGCGAAAATTATGATGAGTCAGCGCGCAAGTGATATTTTATCCATTGCATCAAAGTATATAAACAAGGAAGTTGAAACAAATGAAGCTGCTTTAGAAGGCGCTCGTTTTATTATTTCAGAATGGATAAATGAACGCAGCGATATTAGAAATTTAATTCGTTGGCAGTTGCAAAAAACGGCAACAATAAATACGAAAGTGGTTAAAGCCAAAGAAGACGATACTTCGACTTCGCTCAGCACAAGTGAAAAAGCCCAAAAATACCGTGATTATTTTAACTGGACTGAAGCTTTAAATAAATGCCCATCTCATCGCCTGCTGGCTATTTTAAGGGCAGAAAATGCAGGTTTTATTAAGGG
>JBAZGP010000072.1:0-729 GCA_041652835.1 Lutibacter sp.
AGCTGAGGTTTCTGTGTTATACCATAAAATTCCAGTTCTAGTAGCATTTAAATTAGCAACAGTTTTAGCATCAATTTCACAAAAGGTCTGATTTGCTTCTGTTGTGGTTGGAGGTAGAGGTTTTGTTATAGTAACATTTATAACCAATCTTGTTGCACTTTCACAACCAGTTCCATCTGTTTGAGAAGCCCAATAATCATTATCAGTTAATAAATCCGTTCCATTTAAAGGAGTTGTTGAAATTTCTGTATCATACCATAAAATTCCAGTTCCAGTGGCATTTAAATTAGCAACAGTTTTAGCATCAATTTCACAAAAAGTCTGATTAACTTCTGTTGTAGTTGGAGCTGGGACTTTTAAAATAGTTATAGTAACAATTGCAGAATCATCTGGACAAACTGTACCACCAGCTACAGTATAAGTATAATTACCTGCAACATCAGTAGCGGCAACAAAAGTACCAGAATGAGCCGATCCGTCAGGAGCTGTCCAAGTACCTCCAGTATCAGGAGTACCACCCAATAAAGAGAATAAATTTGTGTTAACCAAATTTACTTCACATACCGATAATGAACTGCTGTTTCCTGCATTTGGAGTAGCTTCTAAAACCACAGTTGTTTTTTGCCTCTTTGAACTTACGCATGGAAAAGAAACTTGAGCAACCCAATAATCTTCTCCGTCAATTAATAACTCGGTAGTTTTTAAAGGTGTTATTGAAGTTTCTGACGC
>JBAZGP010000072.1:739-12034 GCA_041652835.1 Lutibacter sp.
ACGCATACCAAAGAATGGAGGTTTCAGAGGCTGTTAAATTTGCAATTGTTGGGTTTGGTGGATAACAAAATGACTGTATGGGGGCAGTGGTGGGAGTAGCGGGATCAAGTAAACTTACGGTTGTAGGTAAACGATTACTGGTACAACCATTTTCAGTTTGTTGAACCCAGTAGGTTTCTCCATTAACAAGAAGTTGCGTAGGCGGAAGTAAATTTCCACTGGTTTGTGCGTCATACCAAGCAATATTTTGTCCTGTAGCGGATAAATTACTGATTGTTGGCTTGTCTATAGCACATTTCCCCACTACTACATCAACATTTGTTGGGAAATCACCGTAAATAGTAACAGTAACAGCCAATCTGCTTATACTGCAATTACTACCTGAAATATCATCAGCGTAATAGGTGTAACCATTAATAAGAATTTCTGTACGATCATATAAGATGCCACCAGTTGGAGCGTCATACCAAACAACATCACCACCGATAGCCGATAAATTTGCAATCGTGCTGTTATCTGTTTTACAAAAGACTTGAGAAATATCGCCTGTTGGAGTGGGGTTCGTGCATTGTGCTATAATTGCCTGATAATTGAAAGTCAAAAAAAGCAATGCCAAAATGACAACTTTTCTTGGAAAAAGTAATTTTTCTATTTCCATTAATTTTAAATTTGGTTAATTTTAGAGAATAAGCAATAATTTTATTTTATACTTGTATCAAATTTCAATAATTTTTCCAGTCAAATTGCCTGCGCTGTCAAAAGTTATTAACATAGTTGTTAATAAAATCATTGATTGTTTCTTTTTAATAGTTTCCTTACATTTGAAATCCTAAAAATACTTTACATGAATATTCATTTTATAGCGATTGGCGGAAGTGCTATGCATAATTTGGCTTTGGCTTTACATCAAAAAGGCGATATAATAACGGGCAGTGATGATGCCTTTTTTGAACCCTCAAAATCCAGATTAAAGGAAAAAGGATTGTTGCCGGAAGAAGAAGGTTGGTTCAAGGAAAAAATTTCATCAAATTTAGATGCCGTAATTCTTGGAATGCACGCCAAAGGAGATAACCCTGAGTTGTTGGAAGCAAAAAGACTGGGTTTAAAAATATTTTCTTATCCTGAGTTTTTATTTGAACAATCTAAAGACAAAACACGCGTGGTAATTGGAGGTTCTCATGGAAAAACCACCATTACCTCTATGATTTTACACGTGCTCAATTATCATGAAATTGCGGTTGATTATATGGTTGGTGCTCAGTTAGAAGGTTTTGAGACGATGGTGCATTTAACGGCTGAAAATGAATTTATAGTCTTGGAAGGTGATGAATATTTATCGAGTCCCATCGATTTGCGCCCGAAATTTCATTTATACAAACCAAATATTGCACTTTTAAGCGGAATTGCCTGGGACCATATCAATGTTTTTCCAACCTATGAAAATTATGAAGAACAGTTTTTAATTTTTGTCAATTCCATTACCAATGGAGGTATTATTGTGTATAATGAAGAAGATGAAGCAGTGAAAAGGGTAGTAGAACAAGCCACAAACCTCATTCAAAAATATCCATACCACACTCCGAATTTCAGAATTGAAAACGACACAACATTTATTGAAACTTCTTTGGGTGAAATGCCTTTGGAAATTTTCGGAAAACACAATTTGCAAAATTTGGCAGGAGCCAAGTGGATTTGCCAACATATTGGTGTTGATGAAGCTGATTTTTTTGAAGCCATTGCCAATTTTAAAGGGGCAAGTATGCGTTTGGAAAAAATTGCAGAAAGTGAATCAACAGTGGTTTTTAAAGATTTTGCCCACTCACCAAGTAAAGTTGAGGCTACCACAAATGCCGTTAAAAATCAATATGTCCATAAAAAATTGTTGGCTTGTTTGGAATTGCATACCTACAGCAGCTTAAATGCTAAATTTTTAAAAGAATATAAAGGCGCTTTGGATTCGGCAGATGTTGCAATTGTTTTTTATTCTCCACACGCACTTGAAATTAAAAAGTTGGAAGTTATTACGGAAAAACAAATAAAGGATTCTTTTCAACGGAAAGATTTAATAGTTTACACCAATCCAGAAGAATTTAGGGAATTTCTATTCAATCAAAATTTTGAAAATACGGTATTGCTTTTAATGAGTTCAGGCGATTACGGTGGATTGGATTTTAATAAGTTTAAAGAAATAATTTAAGTATTATTCCATTTTTTTTGTGGCATATAAAAGTCCTAATCCAATAACTAATGTAATTGCCATATTTATAATTGTTCTTTTTTCTTCGTAAGCAGTATTTAATTGTGGAATAGATGGTAAAAATTTAATGGTTATAAAACTGTTGCCATCATTTTTTAAGAAAACAGAATTTCCTATTTTTTGCCCAGTACCGGAATACGTTTTTCCTTGATATTCAAATTCGTATCCAAATAAATAAGTGTATTGATTTCTAATGGCTTCATTACGTTCCCCATATTCTTGTCTATAACTTGTTATTTTTGCTTTAGTTTCTGTCCCAAATAAAACCAAGCTTCCTAAAAAAACACTGTAAAGGATAAAAATGATACCAATTGATAAAATAAGCCATTTTCCCCATTTATTTTTATTTTCCATATCAAAGTTAAAAAGCAGTGTATTTCAAAATTATGAATTTACATTTTAATTCTGTTGTTTCTTTTTGAAAATCAACAAACAAGTTGTAAATTTACGTAACTACTAATTAGAAAATCAAACATAATTGGATTTATAAACCAAGTGTTAATTGATTTTTTTAATTAGAAGGCTATGAAAAAAGCTCACTTTCCTCAATTTTACTTATACTTTTTTATTGCTTTTTGCTCAATTTCTTATCAAGTTTATGCTCAAGGCCCAATGGATGTAACTGTTCGTCCGGATCAAATGATGGAGTGGACAAGGTTGCCAACGGATGCCGAAATTGCGATAGCTAAAACTAATTTACAAAATGAATTAACAAAAGATATCAGTGTAAATGGAGTATTAATTGACCAACAAAGGGTTGAGTTATCTGAAGTAATCAAATCTCATAATAAAGAGTTGGCAGGTAAAAGAGAACCATGGACTATTTCAAGTGCCAAAATTTTTGGTGCATTAATTACACAATATGGAACTGCAGTTAGAAGCTATATGTTATTACAAAGCCATCAAACTGATAAATTTGGATTTGTTTATGGTTATACAGGCAGTTATAGACCAAAGTCAATTTCTGAAGCATATAACACATCTTACGATGCAATTAAAAATTCTGAAAATGGTGCTTTTGGTTTTGCTCCACCAATGGGTAAAACAGAAGCTAATTCTAATACTACTGGATCTGACGTGGACGGAATTGTTCCAACCGAAGGAAATGAGGATGATATCCCTTGGGAACTCGTGATTGGAGGTTCAATAGCAGCTGCTGTTGCTCTAATTCTAAGAAAAATATTAAAAAAAGGAGCAGCAGCTTTAAAATCTTCATCAAAATCGAATAAAGATAAAAAGGATAAAAAGGAAGAAAAAAAGGAAGAGGAAGAAGAGGCACATTATATTTTACAACTCAATAAAAATAACTTTCAATTAAAACTCAACGAGCCAGAAACCTTAGATGTTCAAGTATGGAAAGTGACTGCAAAAGGCGAAAAAAGATGTTCGGCTAACATACAAATTCAAAACTTTGAAAAAGCGCTAAAAGTTACTCCAACAAGTGGTGTAAACAGTTTGCAAGCTCAATTATTATTAGAAAAACAGCCTAAAGAAACCAGTTTTAATTTATTGGTTTCGGCAAATGCAGAAGGTCATGAATTTCAAAAAGAGGTAACTATTAAACCTTATGGAGAACTACAAATTGTGGTGGAATCTACGCCAGATAATAAGCGAACGCTACGCCCTGGTACATTTCAAATACTTACTTGTTATGCACAAATTTTAGATGAATTGGGTAAAAATATACCCGATTTAACTGAAAAAATACAATTTACACCAAAAAGTGATTGGATAGATATATCTCAAAGTATTATAGATGGCGAAAGAATTGCCATCAGTATAGGCTGTACAAATCCAAACCCTATTTCAGCATCATCGCATCCGCCAAAATCGGTAACTTTAAGTATTACAATGGATGAAGTTCCAGAAGACCTTGAACCATTACAATATGATTTAGAAATTCAATTGATAGATTGTAATTTGGAAACTGAAATTGAGGATGCTACTTTTCCTGCAACGGATGAAGTAAATGAAATTACCTTCAACGCTTATGTAGAAAATGCGGGTGAAGAAATTGGGTGGAATTTTGAAGGAGAATATAGAATAGGAACTGAGCCAACAGAGCCATTAACTACCATTTCTATCGATAAAAAAAATGAAACTGAAGTCAACATAAAACTAACTGGGCCTTTAATGAAGCCAGCAGAAAACGAAACATTTATTAGTAAAACATTGGTGATTTCTGCATTTCAAAATGATGAAAAACCGTTAGAAAGACATTTAACAATTGTAGTTTCTAAAGACGGTTTAATTATTAAGCAAGGGGTTAATAAAAATAATGAACTCAACTTTACTGCTGATAAACCCTTTGAACAAAATTTAGAATTCGCTTTAAATGTGTACGATGAAAAAACCAATCAAATTGTAGTTGATCAAACAGGTTTGCAAAATTTAGAATTTGAATTTTTAAATGAAGAAAAGGAAATTCTGAATTTAGTAAGTGTATTGCTTCCAAAAATAGAATTTGTAGGTTTAGTGACCAATATTCCTTACGGAAAATACCAATTTTCAACACAAGCTGATATTCCGGGAATAGGAAATATTTTAACCATTAAGTATAAAGTTAAAGCTCCAGTTAATAATCCTAAAAATCCAGAAATATTTGAAAAACCTTTTACAGTAAATGTAAAAACCTATGGAATTGGTGAAGAATTTCCAGATTGGGTAAAAGCGTATGAACAATGTAAATATATTTTAAGAAATTATGTTCCGGCAGGTGAACCTTTTCTAAAATTAGACACTTTACTTGAAAGTAAAAAAATGACCATGGGAGCAGAGGGATTGACCGAATTTAGGAATAGAATTTGGAAAATTGCCTCTAATCTTATTTTGGCCGAAGGTGCTGAAGGATATAAAAGTGTTGATGCTTGGGCAAGTGCAATAACTTCAACACTTGAATTAGCGGAATGGTTAGGAGATATTGCCTTTAGCGCTTTAATGGCTTATGCTACCGGTGGTTTGGGCGGTACAGCTGCAGGAATGGTTAAAGGCGGAATGTTAGAAGCCTTAAAAATGTATATCTATGAGCCAGAAAAAACATTTGATGACTTTTGGGATATGCAAATTAATAAGTTTGTCCCATTGCTTATGAATATGGCGAAAGGCAGGTTACTTTCCATTGAAAATATTGAATTATTGGTAAAAAATAACAAACCACTTGCTTGGACCATTTTTGTAAGTGGGGAGTTTTTATACAATTTATACGAATCCAAATCGGTAACGGAAGCTGCTAAAATGACTGCTAAGGCAATGATAGAAGAGGCAATGATTCGAAAACTTACAGCAAAACTACATCAAGAAGCCATGAAAAGAAATATGGCATATAAAAGTCCGCAAGAAGTTTTTGATGATATTATGAAAAACACAAAGGTTGAAAATGATGAATTGGTAATAGATCAAAAAAAATTATTGGAATTGATGCGTGACCCAGAAGCCGTTAGAACTATTAAAAATTATGGTTCAGATAAAATTAAAAAAATATTTGAAGGTTCGCGAAATAAAATTTATAAAGAACACGATTTTCATCTAAAACAATTTATAAAAGAGAAATATGGTATTCCTACAGAAGATGTCATTATTGATGATTTTAGAACGCCCGGAGCAGATGCTAACAATGTAAATACTGATAGAGATTATAGGGTATTACGCAAAGTTACCAAAGCTGACGGTACAACGCAATATATTGAATTACAAAGACCTAATTGGGTAAATCAATCGTACGATATTTTTGGAAATATAACAGGAAAACCTAATGGAATTAATAGTGTTGAATGGGCAGAATCACATCAACAACGGGGAACCGATAGGTTTGATGCTGAGGCATGTTCCGATTATTCTGACCATTCTTACAACAAAGAAACGGGAGAAGTTGAAGTACTCGATTCAAATATTAAAAATGTAAAAGAGGGCAAGTCGCAATTAATCAGTGCTGAAGAAATGGGAGGAATGTACAAAAGTAAAGTTGAAAATGCTGTAAAAAATGGTAAAATACCTGAAGCGTATGCACAATTACAAAAGTCAATTAAAACTTTAGAAGAGGTAAGAAATGGCTATAAAAATCAAAATTTAGAGATTCCTGAGTTAGATTCAAAATTTAAAATTGCAGTGGAATATGCTAAAAAAATTAAAACAGATGTTACTGGTAATTTAGATCCAAGCAGTGTTAAAAATATGGAAAATCAAATTAAAACGATGACGGGCTATGATTTGAAAACAATGACAAATGATATTGAGCAAGGTTTTAAAGACTTAAAAATACACGACAAAGGATTGCCTTAATAATTTTAAAATACAATAATATATGTCTTATTGCAGTAATTGTGGTCATTCATTAACAGAGCAAAATAAATTTTGTCCTTCTTGTGGTACAAAAGTGTTAGGTGTTGCTATAAAACAACATCTAACAGGATATCAAGAAAAAATGTATAAAAATGTTGCAGTTTCCTTAAAAAAAGAAGGACAAAATTTTGTAACATCGAAGGCTAAAGAAACGCTTTCATCTTATGCTAAAAATAAGTTTAGAACTACTGAAAGCACACAAGCAATTTCTGAGATTTTTAAGCCAGAAAGAACCGATACGAATGAAGAAAAAGCAACAATGTCATCAACAAAAAAACTAAATAAATGGACTTGGATTTATGTTATTTTAAATGGCTTGTTAATTTATTTGGGTTATCAATCTGGGGAGGTTATTGGTGTTTTATTGTTTTCAGTTTTAATATTGTCTATTATTTTTTTAAGAAGAAAAAAAGAAAATCCATACAACTGGTTGGTGAAAATTATACTGGTTATACAACTCATTTTTTTAGTTGCATTAATTGTTGAAAGGTTAACATATATTTCAACTATTACACTGTTATTGATTGGTTTATTGCTAACAGATTTAATTTTATTATTTAAAGGAAATAATTCATAAAACGATGTCAAAATACTGTCCAAATTGTGGTGCTAAAACTACTGAAGGAGTTGTTTTTTGTGGAGAATGTGGCTTGAAGTTAAGCATCTCTACTACAAATAGTTCAAATTCTACTTCTAATAAATCAGATTTTCAAAATGAAAAAACGGAAAACCATTTTACAAATAAAATTGTTGAACCTATAAAAAAGGAAAAAAGAGGTTGCCTTAAAACGTTTGGTATTATTATTTTAAGTCTTTTAGCCATTATAATAATTGGCTCTATTATACTCTATAATTTAGATGATTGGGAAAAACCTTCCAATACTGCTATTTTTCATGAGCCTGCAAGTTTAAAAACGGCTACAACTAAAATGGAAAATATTTTTAAAGAAGCAGATACAACTCAACTTAAACTTTTATTAACGGACACTAGCTTTGAAACTTATAAAGATGTTTATGCTGAAATAGAGCCTTATATGAGTGAGTATGCTAAAGCGTTTAAAAGTAGAAAACTAATAAAAAAGAATGAAATTTTTGCATTGTATTCTTTTGAAGATGAAGAAGGAAATATTTATACCGTTGAATTTATAGCAATTGGCAAAGAGGAATGGAAACTAACAAGATTTTAAAAAATGAAGTCATGGGAAAATTAAATTTTAAAAAAACAGCCAAAATATTTATTCCTGTAATTCTAATAGTAGTGGTCTTTGTTTTTATGAGTTATGGAAATGTAGATAATCATCCAAGTATAAATGGTTTTATCGTCGAGGCCTTTATAAAAAGAGATTTAGCTAAATCTTTAACTCCTGATTTTAAAAATTATGAATTTAGATTGAATAAGGATGCAAAATTTTATGGGGGTAATCTTACTGGAGACTATATAGTAAAATCTGGTTATTTTAATCCGTCTCAATTAAATAATTGGAAAGGTGACCAACTAAGTAATTTTGAATTGGTAGGTGCAAGTAGTACCTATGAAGAAAAGTTAAAGGATGCAACTCCCGAAGAATGGATTAAACACGGTGGTTATTCAGCTGATGTACCAGAAGTACCAGCGAGTTTACGCCATTTTTATGATCCAACACGTAGTAAAAATAATAGGTATCTTACAGATATTATTAATTCGGCTCCTCTGGAAATATTTAGGCAATTAATGGATAATCCTGAAACTAATGGAATTGAATGGGCTTTAGGTTCAAAAGGTATGTTAGGGACTAGTGAGCATACTTATACTTGGGAACATGGAAAACAATATATGAAAGGTGCTTTAGAAACCGCTGATTTGGGAAAAAGAAATAGATTTATGGCAAAATCTTGGCGTTCTTTAGGTGAAACACTTCATATGATTGCCGATAATGGCTGTCCAGCTCATGTTAGAAATGACGGACATCCATCAATCCCTTTTTTCTTGCTTTCCTATTTTGGTAACCCTGATTTTTATGAAGAAGATATGGCAATAAGAAAAAATGAAATTAATGAGTTTAATACTGGTAATGTTTCAGAATCTTTAAAGTCAATATTTGAAAAAGCAAAAACAACTGAGTCTATTGCACACGAATTAGCTGTTTTTACGAATAATAATTTTTTCACAACGGAAACTATTTCAGGTACAGATTGGAGAGGGAATAATATTAAACAAAAAACACATCCAGATTACGAATATAGTTCACCAAAATTGTCTTCTGGTAATTATGAAAAAAATTATTATCGAAGCAGTATAGATGGATTGAATACAGAAGTATTGTTAGCTACAGATACTTGGTTTTTCAGGAAATACCCACTTGTAAGAAAATCCTATCCATTTATTGATGAAGAATGTGTTACTTCTCAAGCCAAAGTATTGATACCAGCAATTGTGGAAGCTGGCGTAAATGCGATGAAATTATTCATTCCAAAATTAAGAATTATAATTTCAGAAGTAAAAGATGATGGTACAATAACAGGTAAAATAATTCATATAAGAGACAAAGAATATCCCGAGGAAATAAAATATAATGGGCCAATTACAATCAAAGAATTAAAAGTGATACCACTTAAAACCTTTGATGCTGAAAATGGAAAATTTTCTGGCAAAATAGAAGTTAATGAAAAAACATTTGCCAGTGCTGAAATAGAATTTGGTGGTATAGCTGTGCAGTCCGATCAATTTGAAATACAAACCAAAAAGGAGAAAGATAAAATAGAATCGTCAACACATAAATGGGATAGTTGGGAGGAGACAATGAGAAAAGGCGACTCCGTTATGGAAAAGCAAGCAGAAAAGGAAAGGGAATATTACAGAAAAACACACCAAAAAAATAATTAAAAAAATATGTCAAAATATTGTCCAAATTGTGGTGCTAAAATTAGTGAAGAAACAAAATTCTGCACAAATTGTGGTGCTTCAACAGTAATTAATAATAAGCAAAATGATATTGAAAAGAGTGACGATGTTCTTATTGAAGAAAGTTTAAACCAACCAAATAAAGGCTTGCGTATTTTTAAAGTATTGATAGGAATAGTTGTTTTAATAGTGTTGTTTTTTATTGGTAAATCTTTTTTGAAGGATTCAATACCTACAGAAAAATCATTTTCCGTTGAGGAACAATTGTCAAAAATTGAAGGTAAATGGCACGATCCAACTGGGATTATTTTAGGCGATAAAGATGCCGTTATTATTTTCAGTAAAAAAGGAGATATAATTATTGGAAACGATAAAAAAAATTTATTTGAAGTTAAAATTACTCCCTTTGGTGCAAATAATTATCAAGGAATAGTAAATTTAAGAGGAGTAGAAGGCGATTTTAGTGTGCATTTTTATGAAGAAGAAAATAAATTGGTTTTTTTTAGTACATTCACAAAAAGCAGCTGGTATCTTATAAAATTAAAAAACTAAACAAATGAAATATTGTCCAACTTGTGGTAAGATTATTTTAGATGAAGCAATTTATTGTAATAATTGTGGTATTAAACTTATAACAAATAATTCTGAAACTGAAGTTTTAAAAGAATCAATATCGGTTCAAAACACGATGAAATCAGAAGATACAGAATCAATTGATTTTGGAAAAATAAACAACCAAATTAAACTAAAAAACAATCAATCAGGTATTGTTAAAAAGTCGTTGGTTATTGCCATAATTGGTTTTGTTATTGCAGTTCTTCCTTTTATGGAAAATAATCCATTAACTGGAATTTGGGCATTGACATTAATTGGTTTTTTTATTTTTTTATCTGCAATTATTGTGACTTTCATTTTTAAGAGCAGAGAAAAAAAATTACAAACATTAATTTCTGGCAAAAATGTATTGGCATCTTGGACTTTATCCGATGATGAAAAATTACAATATGTTAATTTTCTATATAGCAATGAAAAGGCAAAAAATAAAGGGATATTTATAATTACCACCCTATTAATTGTTGCTGTTTTCGGGATTTTCATGCTGTTTATTGATGAAGGTAAAATGGCCATGTTTTTAATAATGATTGCATTAATTTTGGTAATCGGTTTTTTTGCTTTTACAATGCCTTCATTTTATAAAAGTAAAAACTTACAAGGAGATGGACATATTTTAATTGGTAAAAAATTTGCGTACATCAATGGATTTTTTCATAATTGGGATTTTCCACTTTCAGGAATTAAGAAAGCGTCTATTATAAAAGAACCTTTTTATGGATTGTATTTTCAGTATTATTATACGGACAGAACATTTACAAATACTGAAGAATTAAACATACCTGCACCTCTAACTATTGATTTGCAATATGTTTTAGATGGCTTAAAAACTCACAATTAAAATTAAATAAAATGGCTTATTCATTAAAAATACACGACCCTGCATTTGAAAAATATTTAAAAAACACTAAGGATTATAGATTTCAATTTGCATTTGCATTAGCAATAATAGCTGTTATTGGTTTTTATATATATGGTGAAGTAAGTGATGAAATGGACAATCCAGAAGCCTTATATATTGGTTTAGGCATTGGAGGAATGTTTTTTTTAATTGGGGTTTTTTCCGCTCTTTCATTAAAGGAAACGCCTACTTGGGATGGTGAAGTTGTTGAAAAGGAAGTACTGGAGTTAAAAGGTAAAACCTATTTTATTGTATATATAGAGAATAAAAAGCATCAAAGACACGAAATACGAACCGAAGATGATG